>NZ_BAAFHE010000009.1:132273-242075 GCF_054665075.1 Acidisoma sp. 7E03 | reverse complement strand
CCGAACCGAGGGCGGCCACCTGGCCGGTGCTGAGCACCGCGGCTTGCGCCGTGGTGAGGCCGGCGAGCGCGCCAGTGGTCAGAGCCCCGACGGCCGCGGTGCTGAGGGCGGTGACGGCGCCGGTGGCGAGTTTGCCGAGATCGGCGGAGGTCAGCCCCTTGATCTGGGTGGCACTCAGCGCGCCGGCCTGGCCGGAGGTGAGGACGGCGGCTTCAGCGGTGGACAGCGCGGCGACCTGCGCGGAACTCAGTCCGGAGATCGCCGTATTGGTGACCGCCGAGAAATTGCCGCCGAGGCCGGAGATCGCGGCGGTGGTGAGTGCCCCGAGCTGCGAGGAACTGAGGCCGGAGATGGCCGCCGTGCCGAGCACGCTCGCTTCGGCCGAGGTGAGGCCGGTGAGGGCCGCGGTGGTGAGCGAGTCGAAGGTGGTGCCGAGCGCGGAGGTATCGGCGGTGCCGAGCACGGCCACCTGGGCCGAACCGAGAGCCGCTACCTGCCCGGTGCTGAGCACCGCGGCTTGCGCCGTGGTGAGACCGGCGAGCGCGCCGGTGGTCAGAGCCCCGACGGCCGCCGTGCTGAGGGCGGTGACGGCCCCCGTCGCGAGTTTGCCGAGATCGGCGGAGGTGAGCCCCTTGATCTGGGTGGCACTCAGCGCGCCGGCCTGGCCGGAGGTGAGGACGGTCGCTTCCGCCGTGGACAGTGCCGCGACCTGCGCGGAACTCAGTCCGGAGATCGCCGTATTGGTGACGGCGGAGAAATTGCCGCCGAGGCCCGAGATCGCGGCCGTGGTGAGTGCCCCGAGCTGCGAGGAACTGAGGCCGGAGATGGCCGCCGTGCCGAGCACGCTCGCTTCGGCCGAGGTGAGGCCAGTGAGCGCGCCACTCGTCAGGGAGTCGAAATTCGTCCCGAGCGCCGTCACCCCAGAGGTTCCCAGAGCCGGCACCTGCAAAGAGGTGAGGGCCGCGACCTGCGCCGTCGTCAGCAGGGAGATGTTGGCAGTCGTCAGCGCCGCGATCGAACTCGTCGGCAGGGCGGCGATCTGGGAGGGCGAGAGGCTCGTGATGGACGCCATGGGGGGCCTATCCTGTTCCTGGGGCGGGTGGCGGAGCTGTCGTGCTCTCATTCGCGCGATCACCCCCCAGTTTTCCCCGCTCAGGCGAAACGATAAGCAGCCATGCGAGGCTCAGTTTTTCGGCTTTTGGCGCGGCCTCCTTTACCGTTTCTTCGTCTTTGCCCAGGAGCCGAATCAGCGACCCCTCGGGTGCATCTCCGTGACGAGTGCCGCCCATTCTTCGGCAAGCGCCACGGCCGGCACGGGGCGGCCGGCGCGCCTGTACCAGTAGCGGGCATTCATCGCATCGCCTTCCTGGCGGTGGAGATGGGCGTGCACCAGGTCGCAATCGGCCTCGCCCTCATGCGCCTGCACCACCTCATGCGCGGCCTCCCAATCCCCCCGCCCTGCCCACCACAGCGCCAGCAGGGCGGGAGAGAGCCCCGGCGGCGGGGTAGCGGCGGACAGGCTCGCGCGGAATGCAGTTTCGGTCATGCTGAGGCTCCTGATCTGGGGGCACGGGCGAGATCGGCGGTGATGGCCGCGGCCACGGCATCGAGCAGGCGGCTGGTGAGCGCCGCCACCTCCGCATCCGTCGCCGTCGGGCCTTGTAGCGTGACACTGGTGCGGTCGCGAATCTCGGCCCGACCGGCATCGCGTGGCTGCAACGTCCAGGAGGCGGTGATCGCTCCTTCGCCGGCCGCACTCACGTCCAGCCGGCTGATCGCGACGAAGAGGCGCCAGGCGACCGGCCCCTGCACGGGCTGGTCGGTCACGAACAGATCGGGTCGCGCGGCGGCAAGGCGGGCCGCGATGAGATCGGTCGCACCCAGAGACAGCCGGCTCGCCCAGCGCCCAGTGCTGCTGCGGATGATCACCTGGCCGTTGCGCGTCACGATGTCCTGGCTATCGAGATAGTCGGGCAGGGCGACGCGACGCACCTCGAGCGTCGGCGCATCGGCCGGATTGCCGCCCGCGCCCACGGCGACCGCGGGCGCGCCGAGCGTATAGAGGGTGAGGGGCGGCGCGGCGCAGGCGTTCATGAGGAGGGCGAGCGCCAGGGCCGCGATGCGTGGAGTCCTCATGGCTTGCGTCCCGTCAGCAGAAGTTGCGGATTGCGTTCGATGTCGCTCGCGAAGCCGCGCATGGCGGCGGCCGCCGCCGCGAGGTCGCTCAGGATGGCTTGCAGATCGGCCCGCTCGTCAGACCGCGGCGAGGTGATCTGGTGCAGATCGGCCAGGGTCTGCTTCGCCTGGAGCACCGTCGCATTGGTGTTGACCAGGAGACGTTGCAGGTCGGCGCCGCGCGCCGTGATCTGCTCCGTGCTGGCGCTGGTCAGCCTGTCCACGCCCTGCAGCGTCGTCGTCAGCTGGTCTTGCAGGGCGGCGAGCGTCTTCGCCGTCGCATCCACGAGCGCCCGCGAATGGTCCGAGGTCTGCTGCACGCTCGCGATCAGCGGCGGCAGATCCTGGTCGAGCTTGTCGGCCAGCGTGCGGATGCTCGCGAGCGAGGCCTGGGCGTTGTCTGCCAACTCCTTCAGCGGTAGCTGGGCAAGCGTCTGCTGCGCCTTCTGGATGACCGATTGCTTGGCCGGAATCTCCGGCAGGGTGGTGAAGCCGGGGTGAAGAATGGCGGGAGAACTGCGGTCGAAATCGAGGTCGATCTGCGATTGCCCGGTGACGAAGCTCTGCAGATTGACCTCGGCGCGCAGCCCGTGGCGGATGAGATCGGGGATTTGCAAGGGTGTGCTGTCATTGGCCAGGCGCACGCGCCCAGGCTGAAGATCGAGCGTCACCGGGATATAGGCGGCATAGGCGCTGCGATCGAATTCGAGGGAGATGTTGCTGACCGAGCCCACCCGCACGCCACGAAAGGTGACGGGCGAACCCACCGACAGGCCAGAGGCCGAGCCCTGGAAGATCACCACCGCCTGCACGGGTTTGACGAAGGGGTTGACCTTGCCGAAGAGCAGGATGGCGCCCAGGGCCAGCACGATGCCGCCAAGGACGAAGGCGCCCGTCATGGTCTGCCGGTTGGCCATGGCCAGTCTCCCTCTCAGCGTTCGGCTTGCGCTTCGCGGCGCATGAAGGCCCGCACCTGTGGGTCGTCGCTGCCGTCGCGCAAGGCGGTGGGCGATCCATGGGCAATGGGACGTTTCGTGACGGCATCGAGGAAGATGCCGTCATCGGCGATGGCGAAGAGGCTCGGCAATTCGTGGCTGACGATGACGATGGTGGCCCCCAGCCCGTCGCGCAGGTTGAGGATGAGATCGTCGAGCCGGGCCGAGGTGATGGGGTCGAGGCCGGCGGAGGGTTCGTCGAAAAAGAGCACGTCGGGGTCGAGCGCCAGCGCGCGGGCGAGCCCGGCCCGCTTCTTCATGCCCCCGGAAAGCTCGGAGGGATAGAGGTCGATCGCATGCAGCATGCCGACGAGGCCGAGCTTCATCTCCACCTGCGCGCGGATCGAGGCGGCATCCAGTTGCGTGTTCATCTGCATCGCCAAGGCCACGTTCTCGCCCACTGTCATGGAACTCCACAAGGCGCCGCTCTGGAACAGCACGCCGAAGCGGGCCCGCGCGATCGCCGCGCGGCCGGCCTCGCTCACGGCCCAGTAATCCGTCTCGTCCACCAGGAAGCGGCCCTGGGCCGGGCGCAGCAGGCCGATCATGCTGCGCAGCACGGTGCTCTTGCCGCAGCCCGATCCGCCCATGACGGCGAAGATGCTGCCACGCCGCACCCGCATCGAGAGGTCGCGTTGGATGACCTTCGGCCCATAGGCGAGGGTCACGCCCTCCAGCGTCAGCAGGGGGGGCGCGTCAGAGGCCGATGACATCGGCGAGCACGGCGAAGAGACTGTCGATGGCGATGACGCCGACGATGCCGACGACGACGGCGCGCGTCGTGGCGGTGCCGACGTCCGCAGCACTGCGCGCGGCCTTGAGGCCGATGCGGCAGGAGACGAGGCCGATGAAGGCGGCGAAGACGATGGATTTGACGAAGCCGAAGACGAACTGATCGAGGGGCACGGCGCCGAGCGTCTGATGCACGTAGCCCGCGAGGGTCACGTGCAGCATGGCGACCGAGACCAGCGCGCCGCCCGCCATGCTGATGAGGCAGGCATAGAGGTAGAGCAGCGGCATGGTGATGACGAGGGCGAGGACCGAGGGCAGGACGAGGTAGGTGGTGACCGGAATGCCCGTCACCGTCAGCGCGTCGATCTCCTCATTGCCCAGCATGGTGGCGATCCGCGCGGCATAGGCGCCGCCGGTGCGCCCGGCCATGATGATCGCCGTCATCACCGCCGCCATCTCACGCACCATGGCGATGCCGACGAGATTGGCGACATAGACGCCGGCCGCGAATTTCTCGAGCTGCACGGCGCCGACGAAGGCGAGGATGGCACCCAGCAGGAAGTTCACGATGCTGACGATGAGGAGCGAGGCCGGGCCCGCATCCGCCAGGTTGGCGAGCAGATCCACCCCACGCATTCGGCTGCGGCCGAGCACCGCGCGCAGGCTGCCGAACAGGCTCGCCGCCGCAAGCTCGGACAGGATGCCGATTTCTGTGAGGGCCGCGAGCGTCCAGGCGCCGAGGGCGGTGACGGGGCGAAAGGGTCGGCGCCGCGCCGCGGCGGGCGGCGCCCCGCTCTCGGGCAGCAGGCCGAGCAGTTTGCGTGCGGAGAGCGGCAACCCGTCTTCCCGAAACGGGAGACCGGCCGCGCCCGCCGCCTGTCGCACTTGCCACAGGAAGGTGACGAGGGCGCTGTTCCAGCGGCCGAGCGCTGCGGTGTCGAAGGTGAGGGGCAAGCCCGGCCGCGCCGCGCGCAGCCCTTCGGCCGGAAAACGGGGCAGATGGGCGCCTGCTGCCGTCCAATCCCCGGCGAGGGTGAGCCGGTTGCTCCCCTCGGCGGTGTCTAGATGCCATGCGGGCGGTGCCGTCTGCGCCTCGTCCATCACTTGCGTCGCCATGCCGAACCCTTTGTCCCGCGAAGGGCTGCCCGCGCCAAGCCCCATCTTGTGAAGCCCGACCCGCACACGCTTGCGCGCGCCCGGTTGAAGCAGACGGCGGTGGTTGACACCTGCGCCCTGCACTCAGCGAGAAAGAGACGATCATGGACGAACAGAAAACTCTGTCGCGCCGCAATGTCGTGGGTGGGGCTGGCCTCGGCCTCGCGGCGGTTGCCGCGGGCGGCGCGATGTCCTCTGCCCGTGCGGAGAGCGAGGGGCAGGCGACGGCGGCGGCGCTGCAAAACCCGGCCGACAAATATCCCCGGCCGCCCTTTCACAAACAGTCTCAGCCCTGGCCCGGCCTTGCTTCCAAGATGGACCCGAAGCCCGACCACGGCGAGACCAGCTACAAGGGCTCCGGCCGCCTCGCCGGGCGGCGCGCCCTGATCACCGGCGGCGATTCCGGCATGGGCCGCGCGGCCGCCATCGCCTATGCCCGCGAGGGCGCCGACGTCGCCATCAACTACTACCCGACGGAGGAGCCGGACGCGCAGGAGGTGGTGGAGCTGATCCGCCGCGCCGGCCGCAAGGCGGTGGCCCTGCCGGGCGATCTGCGGGATGAGGGCTTCTGCACGAAGCTGGTGGCCGATGCCGTGCAGCAACTCGGCGGGCTCGACATCCTGGTCAGCAATGCCGGGCGGCAGCAGGCGCGCGAGTCGATCCTCGACATCACGACCGAGGAGTTCGACGCGACGATGAAAACCAACATCTACGCGCCTTTCTGGATCATCAAGGCGGCGCTGCCGCATCTGCCGCCCGGCGCCACCATCATCGCGACGACCTCGGAACAGGCCTATGATCCGTCGCCCGATCTCTATGATTATGCGCAGACCAAGGCGGCGACGATGAACTTCGTGAAGTCGCTGGCGAAGCAGCTTGGCCCCAAGGGTATCCGCGTCAACGGCGTCGCGCCCGGCCCGATCTGGACCCCGCTGCAGGTCTCAGGCGGCGCGACGATGGAAAAGCTCGAGCAGTTCGGCGGCAAGACGCCGCTCGGCCGGCCGGGCCAGCCGGTGGAACTCGCCTCCATCTACGTCCAGCTTGCGGCCGAGGATGCGAGCTATGCCAATGGGCAAGTCTATGGTGCGGCCGGCGGCAGCGGTCAGCCGTAAACCCGCAGGGCGGGCGTCGTTCTGCGACGCCCACCCTCCGTTCCGTCTCAGTCTGACGTGCTCTGGCCCTGCTCGGCCTGAAGCTGGATCAGCGCTTCGCGGCTCGTACGCTCGAACTGCAGGGGCGTGACGGCAATACGGCCGTCGCGCAGCGCATGCGCTTCCGTGCCGGGTTCGTCCTCCCGCCCGGCGCGGGCGATCTTCAGCCAGTGATAGTCGATCTGGCGCGGATCCGTGCCGGAGATGATTTGCAAATCTTCCACCAGCCCGGCGCCCTGCCGGGTGAGGGTCACGGGGCCGATCGCATCTGGCCCGCAATCCGGGAAATTGATGTTGAGGATGGCGCGCTCGGACCAGCTGCCGCCCGCGAACTGGGTGATCACGGTGGCCGCATGAGCCTCCGCCGTTGCCCAGGGCACGCCGGCGCGGTCGGTGAAAGCCTGGCTGAGTGCCATCGCAGGCAGGCCGAGCAGCAGCGCCGTCATCGCTGCGCCCACCGTGCCGGAAAACACCGTCTCCACGCCGAGATTGGCGCCGCGATTGATGCCGGACAGCACGAGATCCGGCGGCGCCGGCATCAGCCGGCGGGCGGCCATCGCCACGCAATCTCCCGGCGTGCCGGAGACGGAGAAGCGCCGCACCCCATGCTCCGTCACCCGCAGCGGGCTGTGCAGGCTGAGCGCGTGGGAGACGCCGCTCTGGTCGTGATCCGGCGCCACGATCCACACCTCGTCGGCGAGGCTGAGCGCCACCCGCTCCAGCACCTGGATGCCGGGTGCATCGAAGCCATCGTCATTCGTCAGCAGCAGGCGGGCGAAGCGGGTCATGGCAATATCCTTCATGTTGAGTGACCCCTCGTCATCCCCGTGCTTGTCACGGGGATCTACCCTTTGAGGCGCCCAGCCGGGTGGATGGCCGGGTCAAGCCCTGCCATGACGAAACTAAATAGGTCTGCCGGCGTCTTCCGGGTCTTCGAGGTCGACGCTCAGCGCCCGCAACTCGGTCGTATGCGGGTGCTGCGTGCGCCCGGCGCGCAGATCCGCGGCCGACAACACCTCCACCATCTCGCCCGCCTGCATCACGCCGACCGTCGGGCAGAGATGCGCGACGACCGCGAGGTTGTGGCTCACCATCACATAGGTGAGGTTGCGCGCCGCCTGCAGGCTCTTCAACAGATTGAGCACCTCCGCCTGCACCGAGACATCGAGCGCGCTGGTCGGCTCGTCCAGCAGCAGGACGGACGGTTCGGCCATCAGGGCGCGGGCGATGGCGACCCGCTGGCGCTGACCCCCCGAGAGCTGATGGGGAAAGCGGAAGCGCACGCTCTGCGGCAGGGCCACTTCGGCCAGCGCCCGTTCGATCCGCGCCTCCACCTCGCCGATGCCGTGGACCAGCAGGGGTTCGGCCAGCGCGCGGTCGATCGTCTGGCCCGGATGCAGCGAGCCATAGGGGTCCTGGAAGACCATCTGCACCTGGCGGAAGAAGCTCTTCGGCCGGCGTGGGGTCAGCGGCTGGCTGTCGATCGCCATCCTGCCCGTCCAGTCCGGATTGAGGCCGGAGACTGCGCGCAGGATGGTGGATTTGCCCGAGCCGCTTTCGCCCACCATGCCGAAGGCGCCGCCTTCCGGTACGGTAAAGGACACACCGCGCACCACCTCGCGCGCGCCGAAGCGGACGCGCAGATCCTGAACGGAGATCATGCGGCACTCCAGGCGGGATCGCGGGTGAGGACGGGCAGGCGGTCCTGCGGGTGGGTAAGCGAGGGCAGGCAGGCCAGCAGGCCGCGCGTATAAGGGTGCTGGGCGCGCTGCAACTCCGACGCCCGCACTTCCTCGACGATGCGGCCGGCATACATCACCAGCACGCGGTCGCAGAAATGGCTGACGAGCGGCAGGTCGTGGCTGATCAGCATCAGCCCCATGCCGCGGCTGCTGACGAGATCCTCGATGAGCTTCAGGATTTCGGCCTGTATCGTCGCATCCAGGGCGCTCGTCGGCTCGTCGGCAATCAGCAGTTCGGGGTCAGGCGCCAGCATCATGGCGATCATCACGCGCTGGCCCATGCCGCCCGAGAGTTCGTGCGGATAGAGCTGGGCGACGCGCTCCGGATCGCGGATGCGTACCTGCGCCAGCAGATCGACCGCCGCTTGGGCGGCCACGCGCCGGCTGCCATTCTTGTGTGCGGCCCAGGCCTCGGCGATCTGGTCACCCGCCGTCATCACCGGATTGAGCGAATATTTCGGGTCCTGCAGGATTAGCCCGGCGCGCTTGCCGCGAATGCGCCGCATGCTGCGTTCGGAGGCCGAGCGGATGTCGATGCCGTCGAACTCCAACCGGTCGGCGGTGATCTCGGCGCTTTTCGGCAGCAGCCGCAGCAGGGAGCGTGCGGTGAGCGACTTGCCCGAGCCGCTTTCGCCGACGATGCCGACCTTCTCCTGCCCGACCGTCAGCGACACGCCGCGTACGGCCTCCGAGAGACCCTGCGGCGTGCGGAAACCCACGCGCAGATTTTCGATCCGTGCCAGCATCAGCTTTGCCTCGGGTCCAACACGTCGCGCAGGCCATCCCCCAGCAGGTTGAAGGCGAGGGAGGCGACGAAGATGGCGATGCCGGGTGTGGCCGGCACCCACCATTGCGCCAGGATGAAGCCGCGGGAGGTCGCGATCATCGTGCCCCATTCCGGCATCGGCGGCTGCGCGCCCATGCCGAGGAAGCCGAGCCCCGCGGCCGTCAGGATGATGCCGCTCATCGACAGCGTCATGCGCACGATCATGGAGGAGAGGCAGAGCGGGATGACGTGGCGCAGCACGATGCGGGGCGCGGAAGCGCCGGTCAGCCGAGCGGCGGCAATGAAGTCGCTGTTGCGGATGCGCAAGGTATCGGCGCGCGCCTGGCGCGCATAGGGCGGCCAGGCGGTGAGGGCGATGGCGATGACGGCGCTGGTGATGCCGGGCTTGAGCGCGGCCACGAAGGCGAGGGCCAGGATGAGCTGCGGCACGGCGAGAAACACGTCCGTCACCCGCATCAGCACGCGGTCGATCCAGCCGCCGGCATAGCCCGCGATGGAGCCGACGGCGAGGCCGATGGGGGCAACGATGACGACCACGGCGACCACCATGCCGAGGGTGATGCGCGTGCCGTAGATGAGGCGGGACAGCAGGTCTCGCCCCAGCTCGTCCGTGCCCAGCCAATGCGCGGCCGAGGGCGGCTGCAGGCGGGCGGCGAGGTTCTGCGCATCCGGGTTCTGCGGCGCGAGCAGGGGGGCGGCGAGGGCGACAAAGACGAGCAGCAGCACGACGACGAGGCCGAGCATGGCGAGGCCATTGGCGCGGAATTGCAGCCAACGGCGGTACTGCCGCCCCCAGGCCGCCTGGCGGCGCGAGGCGGGTGCGTCCGAGAGCAGCCAGTCCCGCGTGCTCATCGCACCCTCGGGTCGAAGATCTTGTAGGCGAGGTCGGCCAGCATGTTCAGCCCGATATAGACGCAGCCGATGACGAGCGTCGCGCCCAGCACGGCGTTCATGTCCGCGTTCAGCAGCGAGACGGTGAGATATTGCCCGATGCCGGGCCAGGAGAAGATGACTTCCGTCAGGACGGCCCCCTCCAGCAGCCCGGCATAGGCGAGGGCGAGGACGGTGATGAGCGGCACCGCAATGTTGCGGAAGGCATGGCGCCACAGGATGCGCCCGGGCGACAGGCCCTTGGCCCGCGCCGCCACGATGTATTCGCCGCCCAGCGCATCCAGCATGAAGGCGCGGGTCATGCGGGTGATGGTGGAGAGGCTGAAATAGGCGAGGACGAGGGCCGGCAAGGCAAGATGGGCGACGGCATCGGAGACTGCGCCCCAGTCCCCCTCGATCATCGCATCCGCCACCAGCATGCCGGTGACGCGCGGCACCGTTCCGTCATAGAGCACGTCCTGCTGGCCGGTGCCGGGCGCCCAGCCGAGCTTCACGTAGAAGACGAGCAGCGCGATGAGGCCGAGCACGAAGACGGGGATGGACTGGCCGGCAAGGCTCAGCACCCGCACCGCCTGGTCGAAGATCGAGCCTTGCCGGGCAGCCGCGAAGACGCCGAGCGGAATGCCGATCAGCATGGCGATGAGGATCGCCGTCGTGGCGAGTTCCACGGTCGCCGGGAAATACTGCGCGATGTCCTGCGTCACGGGATGCGAGGTCATCACCGAGCGGCCGAGATCACCATGCAGCAGATGGTTCAGATAGATCACGAACTGCACCGGCAGCGGCCGGTCGAGCCCGAGCGCCTTCCGTGCGGCGGCCACCACGTCAGGCGGCGCGTGATCGCCGACGATCGCGATCGTCGGGTCGATCGGCACCACCCGGCCGATGATGAAGGTGACGAAAACCAGCCCGATGAGCGTGACGAGCACGCTCCCGAGCGTTTGGGCGATGCCCTTCAGACGATGCAAGACGCGGGCTTCAGCTCTTGGTGATCTCGCGGTAGCTGGTGAAGTCAGGCAGCGCGCCCAGCACCAGGCCGTTCACGCCCTCCCGCAGCACCGCGACATCGTCCTTCTGCAGCATGAAGGCGAAGGGCGCGATCTCCCAGAAGCGCTTCTGCATCTCGGCATAGATCGCCATGCGCTTGTCGGCGTCCGTTTCCTTGGAGGCGGAGATGACTGCATCGGACAGGATCTTGTCGGAGAAGTGGCTGCGCCAGGCGGGGACGCGCACCTTGCTCGCGTCGCTGTCGTCCGGGTCGTAGCAGAAGCCCTGGGCGTTGGAGTTCGGGTCGAAATAGTCCGGGAACCATTCGAGGATGGCGAGCTGATGGGCGCGCTGGCGGGTCTTGGTGATGACCTGCTTCTCTTCGCCCGGCACCAGCGTGAGCGTGATGCCGATGGCCGCGAGATCGGCCTGTACCGCCTGGGCGATGTCGGCATAGGGCGCGTGCGAGATGTAATCCATGGTCAGGGTGAAGCCGCTGGCGAAGCCAGCCTTTTCCATCAGCGCCTTGGCCTTCGCCACATCCTTGTGGAAGGGCGTCTCGTCTAGCGCGCCGGGCAAGCCCTTCGGCAGGAAGGACTGGGAGACGTCCCAGGTCTTGGGCGTGATGTGCTCCGCAATCGCCTGATAGCCGACGGCCCATTTGATGGCCTGGCGCACTTCGGGGTGGCTGAGCTGCGGCACCGCCTCGTTCATGGCGATGTACATCTGTGCCGCCTGGTTGACGGAGATGAGATGCAGCTTCGCGTCGCCCGCGATGGATTTGAGTTGGTCGGAGGTCAGGTTGCGGGCGATGTCCACATCCCCCTTCTGGACCAGCAGCAGCTGGGCCGAAGGATCGGCCACGTGGCGGATGGCGATGCGCTTCATCGCCGGCTGCGGCTTGAAGTGCGGATTGACGTTCAGGATGATGTGGTCGCTCGCCACCCAGGAGACGAGGGAGAAGGGGCCGCTGCCGGCGCTGTTCGTCTTCAGCCAGCCATTGCCGAGATCGTCCCCTTGGGCGTGCTTCAGAGCGACGGCCTTCTCCACGATGCCGCCGACATTGGCCGAGAGGCAGTAGAGCACGAAGCTGGTCGCCTGCACGGCGGGCAGGGTGATCACCAGGGTGTGGTTGTCCGTCGCCTTGATCAGGCTTTCGACGTTGTCCGGCGTGAAGCCGAACTGGCCGATGACGAAGGCGGGGGCCTTGTTCAGCTTGACGACCCGCTGGAGGGAGAAGGCGGCGTCATCCGCCGTCACGAGATTGCCCGAGGCGAAATGAACGTCGGTCTTGAGGTGGAAGGTCAGGGTGAGGCCGTCCGCCGACACGTCCCAGCGCTCGGCGAGGTCCCCCACGATCTTGCTCGGGTTCTTGCGGTCCGGGATCACGAGCTTGCTGTAGCAATTCGCGTCCACCTCGTTATCCGTGAACTCGTAGGATTCCGCGGGGTCCAGGCTGACCATGTCGTCGATCTGCTTGGCCATCACCGCCATGTTGTGCGGCGTTTTGGCGAAGGCCGGGGCGGCGGCCAAGGGCCCGAGGCCGAGGGCTGCGGCTGTTCCGGCCGTGGTGGCGAGCAGGCTCCGACGTGTCAACATAAGGTCACTCTCCGCTGGTTGATCCGATCATATCAGCAATGCGGCGGAGCGGTAGGGGGCGGAAAAGGCTTGCCGGACCGAGGGCGAGCGGGCAGCATCGGTGGGCGGAGCGTGCCGGCGTCTTGGCTGGATGTCTGTCCGCACCTCACCGCCATGGCGGCGTAAGCGTTTACGTCAACCAACGCATCAACGCGCGAAGCCGCCGCAAGGGCGGCCGCGCTTCATGCGGAGTATGCAGCCATGGACATCTCCCGGCCGGTGGATCTCGCCTATCGACGCGTTGTCGCTCTGACGGCCGCGCTCTTCATCTCGTATCTCGCAGTTGCCATGTCACTGCCCGTGGTCGCCGTGCATGTCGTCCACGGCCTGCGGCTGGACAATGCCTGGGCGGGCCTCGCCGTCGGCATCGCGTTCCTCTCGACCGTTCTGAGCCGTGCCTGGGCGGGTTCCTGGGCGGACAGGCTGGGCGGCAAGCCCTGCATGCGCCGCGGCCTGCTGGTCTATGCGACGGCGGGGTTGATCTGTCTTCTCTCCGCGGCGCCCGGCCTGCCAGCTCCCGCGGCCTTCCCGGTGCTCCTCCTTGGTCGGCTGCTGCTGGGCCTGGGCGAAAGCCTCACCATGGTCGGCATGATCGGCTGGGGCATCGGGCTCATGGGCGTGCCGCGTTCCGGCCGCGTGCTGGCGCTGGTCGGCATGGGGATGTATGGCGCCTTTGCCGTGGGCGGGCCGCTCGGCCTTGCTGTGCTGGACAAGGTCGGCTTCGCCGGTGTGATGGCGGTCACCCTCCTGCTGCCGCTGGTAGGGCTCGCCGCGATCGCCGCCCTTCCGGGGGCCGCGCCCCATGCCGGTCAGCGCGAAAGCTATTGGCGCATCCTCGGCCGGATCTGGCGCATGGGCGCGGCGGTTGGCCTGCAGGGCGTGGGCTTCGCGGCCCTCGGCGCCTTCTTCGCCCTCTATGTCGCGAGCCGCGGCTGGCCCTATGGCGGCCTCGGCCTCACCGGCTTCGGCCTGGGCTTCGTGCTGGTGCGCCTGCTTTGCGGCCATCTGCCGGACCGCATCGGCGGCACCCCGGTTGCCATCGTCTCTCTGGCGGTGGAGGCTAGTGGTCAGTTGCTCATCTGGCAGGCGACGGGCCCGCTGCTGGCGCTGGCCGGCGCCGTGCTCACCGGGCTCGGCTGCTCGATGGTCTTCCCGGCCATGGGGGCGGAGGTAGTGAAGCAGGTGGCGCCGCATCAGCGCGGCACCGCCATCGGCGGCTTCGCGGCCTTCCAGGACATCGCCTATGGCGGCACCGGGCCGGTCGTCGGCCTGCTGGCCGACCATGCGGGCTACGGGCCGGTGTTCCTCATCGGGGCGATTGCTGCCGGCCTCGGCTTGGTGATGGCGGTCTCCGCCCACCGCCTGGCCCGCACCCAGGCCGCCTGATAGCCCGCCGGCGCTACCGCCGCGTGGAGAAGGCGGCGGTGCCGAGCACCAGGCCGAGGATGCCGGCCGCCAGGAGATAGGGCGCAGGCTGCGCCCGGATCTTCTGGCTGACTTCGTAGACCGCGGACTCCACGGCGCCCGCCGCGTCGATCGCCGGCGGTACGATGCGCGTGTTGATGAAGTGCAGCAGGGGCGAGGGACCGTCCGGCTTGTCGATCAGATAGCCAATGGAGACCATGTCTGCTCTCGCGTCTGTTGATGTCGACCGGCGGTAAATGGGGCGCGCGGGCGTTGCCGCAAGCAGCCCGGGCCCCATCTCTTCGCGAAGCCGGAGAGGAGACCGCTCATGGACCGCACCCCGTCCTTCAAGCCCTATACGCGTCCCTCCGGCGGATGGGGCTCGGCCCGGTCGCTGCAGAACATCCTGCGACGGGAAGGCGTGCCGGTGAGCGGGGCCCTGGCCCTCACCCAGCAGAACAAGCCTGACGGCTTCCAATGCGTGAGCTGCGCCTGGATCAAGCCCGCCGATCCTCTGCCTTTCGAATTCTGCGAAAACGGCGCCAAGGCGACGGCGTGGGACATCACGACACGCCGCGCCAAACCGGAATTCTTTGCACAGCATTCCGTGTCCGAGCTGCGCGGCTGGCAGGATTACGATCTGGAGCAGGTCGGGCGGCTGACACGGCCCCTGCGCTATGATCCGGCAACCGATCGCTACCGCGAAACCTCCTGGGATGAGGCCTTCGCGGAGATTGGCCGCGAGCTGCGGGCGATCACCGATCGCAGGCGGGCCGTCTTCTACAGCTCCGGCCGCACCTCCAACGAGGCGAGCTACCTCTACGCCCTCTTTGCCCGGCTCTACGGCAACAACAATCTGCCTGACAGCTCCAACATGTGTCACGAGACCACCTCGGTGGCACTGCCGGCGAGCATTGGCGTGCCCGTGGGCACCGTGACGCTTGACGATTTTGCGAAGACCGACTGCATCTTCTTCTTCGGGCAGAACCCGGGGACCAATTCGCCGCGCATGCTGCACCCCTTGCAGGAGGCGAGCGAGCGGGGCGCGCCGATCATCACCTTCAACCCGCTGCGCGAGCGGGGGCTGGAAAGCTTCACCAACCCGCAGTCACCGGTTGAAATGCTGACGGGGCACGAAACCCGGATCAGCTCGCAATATCACCAGGTGAAGACCGGCGGCGACCTCGCGGCAATGGCGGGTATCTGCAAATCCCTGGTCGCGATGGATGATGCGGACCGTGCCGCAGGCGGGCAAGGCGTGCTGGACCATGCCTTCATAGCCGAGCATACCACGGGCTTCGATTCCTTCGTCGCGTGGCTGCGGGCGCAGGACTGGGAGGCGCTGGAGCGGCAGTCCGGCCTGGAGCGAACGGCGCTGGAGCAGACGGCCGCGACCTATGCGCGTTCGAAAGCCGCGATCGGGGTGTATGGGATGGGGTTGACGCAGCATCGCGCCGGTGTCGAGACCGTGCAGATGCTGGTCAACCTGCTGCTGCTCAAAGGCAATATCGGCAAGGACGGCGCCGGAATCAGCCCGATCCGCGGGCACTCCAACGTCCAGGGCCAGCGCACGGTCGGTATCACCGAAAAGCCCGAGCTGGTGCCGATGGATGTATTGGCAAAGCAATATGGTTTTGAGCCGCCGCGCGAGACGGGGCTGGAAACGGTGGAGGCCTGCGAGGCCATTCTGCGCGGCGAGGTGGATGCCTTCGTCATGCTCGGCGGCAATTTCCTCCGCGCCATTCCGGACCGGGACCGGATGGAGGCCGTGTGGCGCAAGATGCGGCTGACCGTCAGCATGGCCACCAAGATCAACCGCAGCCATCTCTATCCCGGTGCCGTCAGCTACGTTCTGCCAGTGCTCAGCCGGATCGAGCGGGACCGCCAGGCGAGCGGCGACCAGCTGCTGTCGATGGAAGACACCTCGGGCTGCATCCATGCCTCGCGCGGCGTGCGGGCGCCGGCCTCCAAACATCTGCGCAGCGAGGTGGAGATCGTCTGCCGCATCGCCATGGCGACGCTGGGCCCCAATCCGCTGGTGCCCTGGCAGGGCTGGATCGACGACTACAGCCGCATCCGTGATGCCATCGCCGAGACCTATCCCGCGATCTTCTATGACTACAACAGGCGGATGCACGAGCCGGGGGGATTCCATAAGCCCATGCCCGCGCGCAAGCGGGAATGGCACACCAAGACCGGCAAGGCGCTCATCATCACACCAACGGCGCTCGAGGAAGATCGCGACATGCCGGCCGAGGGCGCGGAGGTGCTGCGCATGATGACGCTGCGCAGCAACGACCAGTTCAACACCACCGTCTATGGCTTCGATGACCGCTTCCGCGGCGTCAAAGGCACGCGCATGGCGGTGCTGATGAACCGGGCGGACATGGCGCGGCTGAGCCTGGCCGAGGGCGAGACGGTCTCGCTTGTGACTGAGTCCACCGACGGCTTTCACCGCGAAATGGCGGGCTTCCTCGTCACGCCCTACAACATCCCGCTGGGCTGCATTGGCACCTACTATCCGGAAGCGAATGCGCTGCTGCCGCTCAGCCACCATGCCGAGGGCAGCAAGACCCCGGCGGCGAAGAACATTCCGGTGCGGGTGAGGAAGGCGGCCAGGAGAAACGATGGATCATCTTGCCAACCGCAGGCGGGTTGATCGCGGGAACTCTGCCTTCGCTATGCGCCTGTTGCTTCACTTTCGAAGCTCGGCAGGAGGCTGTAGCCGGCATTTGATCTGAGAGCCAAAGTGGTAACGCGCATCTTGTTATGGGAGGATATCGAAGGCCGCTCCCATCGGCATTGTATCAGTCATCATCTGATGCGATAATCTGTGCCTCTGAAAGAAGGCACGGATCATGCGAACCACGGTCGCGCTCGATGACGATCTTCTCGCCAAGGCTCAAGCCTATACGGGCTTGACGGAGAAGTCTTCGATCATCCGGGAGGCGCTGAAGGCGTTGATCGAGCGAGAATCCGCTTCGCGGCTCGCGCGCCTTGGCGGCACCGAGCCCAAAGCGAGCGCGGGACCGCGCCGGCAAACCGAGCCAGCATGATCTTGGTCGATACCTCGGTCTGGATCGACCATCTGCGCCAGACCGATTCTATGCTCTTTGCGCTACTGGAGCGTCGGGAAATCCTCGCCCATCCTTTCGTCATCGGCGAATTGGCGTTGGGCAATTTCAGGAAGCGGGACCTCATCTTGGGGTTATTGCGCGACCTGCCTTCGGCACTGGTTGCTACTGATGAAGAAGTCCATGTCTTTATTGAGCGGCACGCCTTGTTTGGGCTCGGGATTGGCTATGTCGATGCTCATCTTCTGGCGGGCACGACCCTAACGGCGGCCGCGCGTCTCTGGACTCGCGACAAGCGTCTAGCAGCCGCGGCGGCGCGGGTCGGTGTCGCGGCAACGCCCGATCACTGACGAGCGCTTGTGTTGATTGAGGGCTGGGAGGAGGCCGTCCCCTAACCAGGCGAGGACCCTGTGCCACAGGAAAGGAAGTTCGGTGCAGGGCTGCTTGTAGGCCGATCATTGGGATGAGGCCGCGAGGACTAACGCCTCGCTATCACCCGGCCATGCCGGCAGCGGCCTGACGGATCGCCGAGGCAATCTCGTCCTCGCTGCGTCCCCCGTTGATGGCGATACGCCCACCGAAGACGAAGTGCGGGACGGACCGGACCCCGGCGGCCATCGATCGGGCCGCTTCCTGCTCGACACGTCTGTGCTGCGCCGGATCGAGCGCGATCGCACGGGCTTCTTCGCGTTCGAAGCGATGAGACACAGCGATGTCGGCGAGAACATCGGCATCCGATATGGTCTTGGCTTCCAGAAAATGCGCATGGGTGATTGCGACTGCGAGCCGATGCTGCGTGCCGCGGGCACGCGCCGCAAGGATCAACCCGTGCGCCGCCTGCGTCCTATACGTCCAGGGCTGACGACTGAGGTCGAGGTCAAGGCCAGAGGCGCGCGCTTCCGCTTCAGGTCGGGCGAAGGAGGCCTTCGGGTCCATCACGCCGTAGCGGGCGCGGAGAAGATCCGGAATGAAGAGTCCCTCGGCCGGCGCATCGGGAAGCAGAAGCACCGGATGCTGCCGGATATCCACCTCCAACTCTGGGAATCGTTCCGCGAGGACCTTGTCGAGACGGTGATACCCGATGATGCACCAGGGGCAGGTGATGTCGGTGAAAAGATCGATGTGCAACATGGCGGGCTCTCAGGCGACCTTTTCCAAGACCGCGCGCACGCGAGCTTCGGTGGCGGCGATTGCGGCCTGCGCCATGTCGGGTCCCAAGACGGTGCCTTCGACGCGGAGGATGTCGATGTCGGTCAGGCCGATGAAGCCCAGAAGGTGGCGCAGATAGCCCGTCTGGAAATCGAAGGGTGCCCAGTCGCCTTGGGAGAAGACGCCGCCTGCGGCCGTAACGAGGTAGACCTTCTTGCCGGTGAGCAAGCCCTGCGGCCTGCCGCCTTCGGTGTATCCAAAGGTCACGCGCGGCCAGGTGATGTGATCGAACCAGGCCTTGAGCTGGGAGGACAGGCCGAAATTGATCATCCCTGAACCCAGGACGATCACCTCCGCCCGCTTCACCTCGTCGACCAGCACCTGGGCCAGGCTCACCGCCTCGGTCTGTTCCGGGGTACGCGCCTCGGGCGCCGCGATGCGGCCGTCAATATAGGCTGGCGTGATATGGGGCAGGGGTTTGGTGACGAGATCCCGCGTCAAAAGGGTGGCGCCCCAACGATCCTTGAAGCCTTCGGCGATCTCGGTTGCGAAGCGGGTAGAAAGACTCTCCGGCCCACGCGGGCTCGATGTCACGAGGAGGATGGTGGTCATGCGGTGCTCCCACAGGGTGGTAAATTCTTGTTACCAACCCTATTAAGGTGACCGCAAAATTGCGCGCAAGAAGGCACGCCGATGACCCTAAGTGACATCCATTTTCCTACCCCCGGCGAAGGGGACGACTGCCGGATGGTTCGGGAAATCCTCGATCTCATCGGCGACAAATGGACGCTCTACATCATCGCGACGCTCAAGGATGGACCCGTTCGGTTCAATGAGCTGCGGCGTCGGATCGATGGCATTTCGCAGCGGATGCTGACGATCAATTTGCGTGGATTGGAACGGGATGGGTTGGTGAAGCGGACCTTGTTCCCCACCATCCCACCGCGCGTCGACTATGAATTGACCGAAGTAGGCCGGACGCTTCTCGCGCCCGTCATGGCGCTCGTGACCTGGGCGAATGGCAATCAAGATAAGATCCGCAGCGCTCGCGCCCGATATGATGGGGGCTAGTGCGCGCGGCGGCGTTGCGATGCATCCGCCGGCCGTAAGGTAGAGCACCCACCGCAGCTCCATCTCGTCTCTCTATACCTTCAAGGCATAGCTCGACCGGACAAGGTATTTGTCTTCGAGAGACGCGGCTCATAAGAGCGTAACGGTTTTCTATCCTTTTCAACAAAGGGTGGATGAACCGAACCAATTCGTTCATTCTCATCATCAACCGAATAACAAGCACAGAGGAAAGGGCTCCATGCCGACAATCACAACCAGCGATGGCGTAACCATCTTCTATAAGGACTGGGGCTCGGGCCAGCCGATCGTGTTCAGCCACGGCTGGCCGCTGTCGGCGGACGACTGGGACGCCCAGATGATGTTCTTCCTCCAGCACGGATATCGGGTAATCGCGCATGACCGGCGCGGCCACGGCCGGTCCGATCAGCCCAGCACCGGCAACACCATGGACCAGTGGGTCGCGGACCTCGCGGCCTTGACCACGCATCTCGACCTGCGCGACGCGGTGCATATCGGGCACTCCACGGGCGGCGGCGAGGTGGCGCGTTATGTTGCCCGCCATCAGGAGCGGGTCGCGAAGGCGGTGCTGGTCGCTTCACTCACGCCGAACATGTATCGGAGCGTGGAAAATCCCTCCGGTCAGCCGCCGGAGTGGTTCGACGCGATCCGCGCAGGTGTGCTGGGCAATCGGGCGGAGTTCTACCGTTTTGTGCCCGAGAACCCTTTCTATGGCTACAACCTGGACGGCGCAAAGCCGTCGGAGCTGGTCATCGCCAATTGGTGGCGCCAAGGCATGGCGGGTGGGGCGCTCGCCCACCACGCCACCGTCGATTCCTGGCTTGAAGACTACAGCGCTGACCTCAAGGCGATCACCGTGCCAGTTCTGGTGATGCATGGGGAGGCGGATCAGGTCGTGCCCTTCGCGAGTTCGGTGCCGCGTGCGGTGGAGTTGCTCAAGAACGGGTCGCTGAAGACCTATCCCGGCTACCCGCACGGCATGCTCACCACGCATGCGGATGTCCTCAACCCCGACTTGCTTGCCTTCATCAGATCCTGACGGCATCGCGTGGGGCAGCCTGGGCGCATTGGGTGTTGAGCACACGCCCAACCGCCTCACCCCGCCCCCCGCAGATGGGCGAGCCAGGCGCGGGCGGGGGCGGGCAGGAAGCCCTCCCGCCGCCAGGCGAGGACCATGTGCCACAGGATCTCGGGTTCGGTGACCGGCACCATGCGCACGCCGGAGGGCGCGCGGTCCTCCACGATCAGCCGCGGCAGGAAGCCGATGCCGAGGCCCGCGGCCACCAGCGCGAAGAGGAAATCCGGCTGGCTGGTGCGCGCCACGATGCGCGGCGTGATGCCGGCCTTGCCGCTGGCCTCCATCACCATGGCGTTGAGCGCGAAACCCGCCTCGAACAGGATGAAGGGATGGCCGCCCAAAGCGGCGAGCGGCACCGGGCGATCGCGGGGCAGCCCGTCCGCCTCCGCCACCACCGCGACCACGGGGGAGGTCGCGGCCTCCTGCCAGTCGAAAACCTCCGGCACCGGCATCAGCAAGGCGCCGAGGTCGATCTCGCCCTCGCGTAGCATCTCCTCCAGGCGGCTCGATCCCTGTTCCACCAGCGAGATGTCGATGCCGGGATAGCGCGCATGGAAGCGTGCCACGTGCGGGGCGAAGAGCAGCGAGGCGCCGATGGGGGCGAGGCCGAGGCGCAGCCGCCCACGCTCCAGCCCGCGAAGCTCGGCCAGTTCGCGCATCAGGTCGGCGCGCTCCGCCAGCATGCGCAGCGCCCGTGCATGAACGATCTCACCTGCCGCCGTCAGCCGCGAGCGGTGCCCGATGCGGTCGAGCAGCGGCAGGCCGGCCTCCTCCTCCAGCTGTCGCACCGTTTTGCTGACATTGGATTGCGTGGTGTTCAGCACGGCAGCGGCTTGGGAGAAGCCGCCCTGGCGGACGACCTCAGTAAGGGAACGGAGCGCACGCAGGTCCATCAGACTATTCCATTCAGGACTGGTTTCGATCGAAACAACCCATTTTACACATGAACTGCGGCACGCCTATTCTTGCCTCATCGGCGGCCCTCCGGCGGCGTCGCTTTTCGCACAAGGCAGTCCCGCGATGAGCATGATCGGTGCCATCTCCCTCCTCTTCGTCTGTGAGTTCCTGGGCGACGTCCTGCGCCGGGCAGCGGGCCTGCCGCTGCCGGGCTCGGTCCTCGGCATGCTCGTGCTGCTCGCCTGGCTCGCCGCCCTGCGGCGCGAGCGGCAGACGCTGACGCAGGTGACGCGGTGGCTGACGGCGCATCTCTCGGTGATGTTCGTGCCCGCGGCCGTCGGCCTCGTCACGCAAGGCGCCGTGCTGTCGCGCTACGGCCTGGGCCTGGCCGTCGCGACCGCCGTGTCCGTGCTGCTGACCCTCGTCGTCACCGTCCTCGTCTTCCACTGGGCGACGGGCGTCGTGGAGCGCCGGGCGCCGATGGCAGCGGAAGGGAGGGCCACGGCATGAACGCCCTGCTCTCGAGCCCGGTCGCCTGGCTCGCCATCACCCTCGCGGTTTTCGAAGGGGCGGACATCCTGTCCCGCCGCTCGGGGCGGCATCCGCTCTGCCACCCGGTGCTGCTGGCAACCCCGGTGCTGATCGGCCTACTGCTGGCCAGCCACACCGCCTATCCCACCTATCTGCGGCAGACGCAGGTGCTGGGTTTCCTGCTCGGGCCCGCCGTCGTCGGCCTCGCCGTGCCGATCTGGGCGCAGCGTGCCCTCATCGCGCGGCTCGCGCTGCCCATCCTGCTCGCCCTCGTCGCCGGCGCGGTGACGGCGAGTGTGAGTGCGGTCGCCATCCTCTCGCTCTTCGGCGCGCCGCGCGCCATCCTCGCCTCCATCGCGCCGCGCGCCGTCACCACGCCGGTCGCGATGGCGATGGCGCAGAGCCTGGGCGGCGTGCCCTCGCTCGCCGCGGCCATCGTGCTCTTCGCCGGGGTAACTGGCGCCATGGTCGCAACAACGCTCTTCAACCTACTGAAGATGCGGGATTATCGGGCGAGGGGCTTCGCCATCGGCGTCTCCGCCCATGGCTTCGGCACGGCCCGCGCCTTCCAGGTGGACCATACGGCCGGCGCCTTCGCCAGCCTCGGCATGGCGCTGAACGCCATCGCCACCTGCGTCTTGCTCTCGGTGCTTGCCACCCTGATCTGAGCGCTTACTGGAGCGTGGCGAGGCCGTGAGTCTTCTCTAGCTCCCGCACCGCCCGCATGCCGAGGTCCGTCAGCGGCCGCGCCGGGTCTACAGCATAGACGAAATCGTCGGCCCAGTCTGCCAGAGCCTCGGGCGGCATCGGCCGGGCGAGGGCGTAGCCTTGGCCGTAATCGGCGCCGAGAAAGGCCACCATCTCCACGAGATCGACGCTTTCGAGGCCTTCGGCCACCACCCGCATGCCGAGCCGGTGTGCCACCTCGATCAACCCACCGATGAAGGGGATGGTATTCTCCGGGTCGTGCAAAGCTTGGCGGATCAGGTTCTGGTCGATCTTCACCTTGTCGAAGGGTAGGCTGCGCAGACGCTGCAGCCCGCTATGGCCGGAGCCGAGATCGTCCATCACCAGATGCACGCCTTCTGCTGCCAAGCTGCGCAGGGTGACGCTCGCGCGCTCCTTCCAGTTGCGGCTGCCGTCCAGCTCCAGCAGTTCGAGCAGCAACCGGTTCGGCGGCACGCCGAAGCGGCGCAGCGCCTCCATGATCCAGCCCTCGCAGCCGGGCTGTTCCAGCACGGCGGGCGGCAGGTTGATGCCGAGGCGAAGGCGCGGCAGCCGGCCGCGCTCGCGCGCCAGGAAAGCGAGCGACTGGTCCAGCCCGCGGCGGAACAGATCCTGCAATTCGACCGTGCCGAAGGCGGGCAGGAAGGCGCTGGGGGGCAGCATCTGGCCGTCGAGCGATAGGCGCGCGAGGGCTTCCACGGCGTCCACCTCGCCCGTCTTCAGGTCGACAAGCGGCTGCAGCACCATCTGCAGGCCGTCCTCATACAGGGCTTGGCGTAGGCTGCGGCGCTGCTCCACCGAAATGGGCGGGGTGGAGGCCATGGGCGCCGTCCCGCGCCGCTGCACCAGTTCCTGCAGGGCCCAGAGCCAGATGCCGGCAAGCTGATTGGAGAATTGGCCGGGAAAGGCGCCGTAGAGGCTGAGCACGGCCACGGGCAGGCCCGTCTCGTCCAGCAGCGGCACCGCGACGCCGCTGCGAATGCCCAAGCGCGCCGCCATGGGGGCCCAGGCGGCCATCCGCGGGTCGAGAGCGATGTTGTCCGTGATTTCGATCTGCCCGGAGGCCCAGGCGCGCAGCGTGAAGGGTTGCAGGCGCGTTTCGCGTGTCCCCACCCGCAAGGTCGCCCGACGGGTTTCGGGGTCCCCCAGCAGGTCCAGCGCGCGGCCGGCGCTGAACTCGACGACGTGCAGGTTGTCGTCGTCCGGTCGGCCCCAGGCGACGCCGCGCATGCCGTGCAGTCCGGAGAGAAGCTGCACCACCTCGGCCGGAAAGGTGCCTGCGGTAGACCAGCCCTCCACGCCCTTCTGAATGGTGGCGAGGGCCTGATGCCGCTCGATGTCGAGCTGCCATCGCCCTTCCTGTTCGAATTGCAGTTCATTCGCAAAACGCACCTGCAGGACGGCATGCGCCCGCATGCGCTCCACTGCCGTCAGAGATGTGTCGTCCACCGTCTTGTGCAGCGCGCCGGCAACGGTGTCGAGAAGACGGATCGAATCCGCGGCGACCACGCCGGTCAGCCCATGCACCACGCCGAGATGGACGGAATGCGTGCGGTGGGTTTCCTCAGGCAGGCCCGGATCGATGAGCATGCGGAGATGATCATGCAAAACCGCGCCCAGGCGCGGCTGCTCCTCCGGCGTCATGCGGGCCAGCAGGCTGCGGCTGACCTCCATCGTCGGCAGCATGGCAATCAGGCGAGGGATGTCGTCGCGGAGGGTGGCGTCGAGGGCCGCATGGATGCGGTCGAGCGCGAGGGTGGCCGCGCTGCCATAGGGCATCACCGCCGCCGTCACATGCGCCTCCGACATGGTGGCGACCTGCGCATCCTGGTCGGCGACGCGGCGGGCGAAGAGCTGGCGGAAACGCCAGGTGGTGCAGAGCGCGCCCGCGAGCAGAGCCAGGGTCAGGGTGGGGAATACCGGGGAAGGGGTGGCGCGCGGCCAGGCGCCCATGACGGTCAGGGCAAGCGCAAGGAGTGCTGCCGCGCCCAGCAGCAGGCCAATCAGGAGCCAGCCCACGCGACGCAATCGTCGCAGATCGGCCGGTTCGTCGCGTCCGACATAGGCGGGCATGGTCATGCCGCTTCTCCGTCCCAGCCGGCACCAAAGACGATCCTTGCCTAGGCCGACCCTTGGTCGGACATCGGAAGGGGTGGCGCCGGACGCAAGAGCACCACGCGAGGCGGCGCCCGGGCCTCGTCATCCGCGACCCTGGGCCCGGAACGGTTCAAGAGCAAGATGAATCGTTCGTTACCGAATCGGTGCATCCCGCCGGGTGCGGCCGGCGGGGCCAGCGCTTAGCGCCGCCAGCGCGCGCCGCCGCCCCCGCCGCCCCAGGCGCCGCGATTGTAGCCGCCGTACTGCCGTGCCGTCTGGTCACGGTTGAGCTGGCTCCAGTTCTGGCTGTTCGTCGCGGGCTTCTGCACCTGCTGCCAGGATCCGTTGTTGTAGCTCGACCAGCCGGAACTCGTATGCCTGTAGGCATTGCCGTCGGCCCCGGCATAGACGTTGCCGGTCGGCGTCTTCACCACTGCAGCATTGTTGCCATTCGCCCCGTGCACGGCCGCTCCCTGGCCGCCATTGCTGGTGCTGTAGGCGCCGGCCGAGCCGCGCGCGTTGCTCGCACTCGCGGTGTTCACGGTGCCGTTCGGCCCGCTCACCGTGCTCGAGCCCCAGCGGCCATAGGCATTGGCATTCTGGGTGGTGCTGCCGTAGCGGCCCGTGCTCGGGTTGTAGCCTTCGGCATGGGCGGTGCCACCGTTCGGGCCCCAGACGGCGGAGCCATGGGCATAGGCGCCGGTCGTCGGATTGTAGCGCGAGCCCGCGGCCGCCCCGCCGTAAGGGCCATAGACCGCAGCGCCGCGGGCATAGGTGCCGGTGGTGGGATTATAGCCATAGCCCGCCGTCGCGGTGCGGCCATAGGGCCCGTAGACGGTGCCGGTCGTGGCCCATGCTCCCGTCGCCGTGTTGTAGTGCACGTTACCGGCATAGGTGTAGGGATAGGGGTAGTAGACCGGCACCCGGCCCCAGGCGACATAGGGCGGATAGTAATAGCCGGTGCCGAAGGCGATGATGCCTGCGGTGACGAAGCCCATCATGTAGCCGGCGGTATAGCCATAGGTCACGGCGGCGGGCGTTGCGCTGTACACCTGCACATAGGTCACGTTGTAGACTGGGCTGGACGGTGGGATGGTGTAGATCACCTGCGGCACCGCGGCCGCCAGCACCCATGGCCCCATCGGGCTTGCGGCGACGAACCAGGCGCCCTGGTAGCAGCAGTAGTATTTCCCCTCGGCGAAGATGACCTGATAGGCCGTGTTGGTCGCGTATTGCATCGTCGTGCCCGGGATGGGCGCGAAGTTCGGCGCTCCGGCATAGGTGACGGTCACCTTGGCGGTGCTGCGGGAGAGTGTCGCCTGGGTCGGGATCTGCGCCTTCAGCACCGCGGCCTGAGCCGCGGCGGTGCCGGGCACCGAGACGAGCAGATTGCCGAACTCGCCATCGGGCGAAAGCCGCGCAAAATCCGGCGGCAGGTTCGGCGTCGCGAAGGTCCAGGGGCCATAGAGGCTCTTGGCCGAGAACCAGCGGCCGGAGACGAGGTAGTAGAAGGTGCCGGTGGGTGTGTAGCGGAACAGCACCGCCCCGGTATTCGTCACGACCTGCAGCGCGGTCTGCGGCACCGGCTTGAACTGCGGGGGGCCGGCGGTGACGATGATCTCGGCGGGTGTCGTCGACACGAAGATCGTGGGCGGCGCCCCGGTGAAGGGCTTGCCGGGCACCGATTTGCGCAACGTGGCGAAATTCGCGTCATTGGGGATGCGGCTGAACTCGGGCGGCAAGGTACCGGCCGGCTGCCAGGGGCCGGTATAGGCCTGCGCCACCAGCCAGCTGCCGTTGTTGTTCAGATACCAGGCGCCACCCTGGCTCGTATCCTGCAGAACGTCCCAATTGGTGTTGACGGCATAGGTGAGCCCGGTCTGGCCGATCGGCGCCATCACGGGCGTGCCGTCGAAGATGAGCAGGCTCGCGGGTCCCGCGCTGTAGAAGATCGGCGGCGGGTCGTTCTTCACCGGCGCGGCCGGCGGGGGCTTTTCGCCCAGGCTCAGCAGCACGGTGTCGAGCGGGATGATCTTCGGCGGCAGCTTGGCGATGTAGTCGCTGATGCGGGTCTGCACCGCCATGGCCTGGCTGGTGTCGAGCGAGGGGAAGCTCGAGGAGAGGAGCTTCGGCGCTGAGAAGATGACGGTGTCGGTCTCGGGATCGACCGTCGTGGTGCCGGATACCTCGATCGTGCCGAGGAAGGGGGGCTTGCCCTTGGGCGCGATCTGGATCGCCGCGCGCGCCGAGAGGGTGGTGCGGCCGGGCCAGGCGATGGCCTGCGGCTCATAGATGGTGACGGTGCCGTTCGGCCCGTTGATCACATGCGGCCAGGGCGCGATCGGCGTTGCCCCGGCGGGCGGGGCCGCGGCCGCGCTGCGCGCGGCCCAGGCGGCGAGGGGCACGCCGACAAGGGAGGCCGAGAGGAGGGATCTGCGCCGCATCGCCATGTCGTCCACCCTAAGCTTTTGCTTTTGCAACAATAACGACTTCGTGAGCAACAGGCAACCGGAGCCTCGAATGACTTCTGCTCCTGCATGCCAGCTCGTCCGGCCGCGGTTCCTTCCGCATCTTCCCCGTGCCGGCGCCCCGCGACTAGGTTGGCGGCCATGCGCACGCTCCTGAACCTTCTCCCCGACGGCTTCACCCTCGCCATCGTCGCGACGGTGGTCATCGCCTCCTTCTTCCCCTGCTACGGCGAGGGCGCCACCGTCTTCAAATGGCTGACGACGCTCGCCATTGCGGTGATGTTCTTCATGCAGGGCGCGCGGCTGTCGCGCGAAGCGATCATCGCGGGCTTCGGCCATTGGCGGCTGCATCTCACGATCCTGGGCGCGACCTTCGTGCTCTTCCCCGTGCTCGGCTTTGGCTTTCAGGCGCTGTTTCCGCACGTGCTGACGCATGCGACGCTCATCGGCCTGCTCTACATCTGTCTGCTGCCCTCGACGGTTCAGTCCTCCATCGCCTTCACCTCCATCGCGCATGGCAACGTGCCCGCGGCGATCTGCTCGGCGACCTTCTCGACGCTGCTCGGCGTGGTGGTGACGCCGATCATGGCGAGTCTGCTGCTCAAGACCCATGGCGGGGGCGGTGGGCTGGAGAGCATCGGGGCGATCTTCGTCGAGCTGCTGCTGCCCTTCGTGCTGGGCCAGCTGCTGCGGCCGTGGATCGGCGGCTGGGCCCACCGCAACAAGCACATCCTGAAATTCACCGACCGCGGCTCGATCATCCTCGTCGTCTACACCGCCTTCAGTGGCGCGGTGATCGACGGGCTGTGGCACAAGCTGCCGCTCTCGGGCTTCGCCGAGATCATTCTCGCCAATGCCGTGCTTCTCGCCGTCGTGCTGGTGATCACCACCTTCGGCAGCCGGCTGCTCGGCTTTGCCAAGCCGGAGGAAGTGGCCATCGTCTTCTGCGGCTCGAAGAAGAGTGCGGCGACCGGCGTGCCGATGGCGAACGTGCTTTTCGGCGCCTCGACCGTCGGCCTCATCGTGCTGCCGCTCATCATTTTCCACCAAATGCAGCTGATGGTCTGCGCCGTCCTCGCCAAGCGCTATGCGCGGCAGCACGAGGCGCGGCTTGCCGCCTCTGGCGCGCAGCCGGCGGCGGCCGAATGAGCGGCGAGCCCGATTGGCTGCTCTGGGCGCGGGAGGTGCAGGCGACGGCGCAGACCGGCCTCGCCTTCACCAAAGACCCCTATGACCGGGAGCGCTACGAGGCGCTGACAGGGCTTGCCGCCCGCATGCTGGCCGCGCGCACCGATGGTAGCGCGGCGGATCTCCACGCGCTCTTCGCCGCCGAACGCGGCTACGCCACGCCCAAGATCGACGTGCGCGGCGCCGTCTTCGATGCCGAGGGCCGCATCCTCATGGTGCGGGAAGTGATGGATGCGAACCGCTGGACGCTGCCGGGCGGCTGGGCCGACGTGAGCCAGACCCCGGCCGAAAGCGCGGTGCGGGAGGTCTTCGAGGAGACGGGCTATCGCGCGCGTGCGGTGAAGCTCGCGGCCGTCTGGGACCATGCGGCGCAAGGCCACCACCCGCCCAGCCTCTTCTCCATCGTCAAGCACTTCTTCCTCTGCGAGCTGACGGGCGGTGCCGCGCAGACGAGCCTGGAGACCTCCGAGGTGCGCTTCTTTGCAGAAGACGAGATCCCTGCCGACCTCTCTAAGGGGCGTATCCTGCCGCAGCAGATCGCCCGCATGTTCGCCCATTGGCGCGACCGGGCGCTGCCGACCGACTTCGATTGAGGCGTCGGACGGGATTCCGTCACGTTTACAATCGTCGTGCGCGGGCCTGCCCTCCCGCCCAGGCGGTAGGTGCCCGGCTCAAGGCCGGGCACGACGTTCTGACGCGAGTCCCGCGGGCTGAGGCAGCCTTTACAGGCCCAGGGGCGCCAGACGGATCGCGGGCACCATGTCGCCGGGACCGAGCGCCGGGGCCAGCGGCGGCCGTACCAGCAGCGCATCGGCCGCCGCCAGCCGGCTGATCTGCCCCGAATCCTGCGTGCCATAGGGATGGGCGAGCCAGCCGCCACCATCCTCCCGCTCGAGCAGAGAGGCGCGGACGTAATCCTCGCGCATGTCGTTGGCGGGCAGGGGGCTTGCCAACCGCACCGGCTCGGCCATCGGTGGGTGGCCCGGCAGCCCCTGCAGCTTTTCGAGTGCCGGTAGCAAAAAGAGGATAGCACAGACCAGGGCCGAGACCGGATTGCCCGGTAGGCCGAGCATCGGCATCGGCCCGAGGCGGCCGTGCATCAGCGGCTTTCCCGGCCGCATGGCGATGCGCCAGAAATCGAGCGTCAGGCCCTGCGCAGCGAGGCCGGCCTGAACGAGATCATGGTCGCCGACGCTGGCGCCGCCCGTCGTCACCAGCATGTCCGCGCCGCGGGCGGCCTCCGCGGCGGCCGCGATCGCCTCCAGCCGGTCCGGTACGGTGGGCAGCAGCGTGGGCTCGGCGCCGGCCGCGCGCAGGAAGGCGGCGAGGGCTGGGCCATTGGAGGAGACGACGCCCCCCGGCGGCAGCGGCTCGCCCGGCAGGGCGATTTCATCCCCCGTGCAGAGCAGGGTGACACGCGGCCGACGATGCACCGTGATCCACGGATGGCCTGCGGCGGCGGCGAGGCCGATATGGCGGGGGGAGAGACGGGTGCCTGCCGGCAGAACGGTCTGGCCTGCCATGAAATCCTGGCCCATGCGGCGGATGTGGCGGCCAGGCGCCGGCGCCTCCCGGACCGTCACCTGCGCATCCTCGGCGCGCGCATTCTCCTGGATGAGGATGGTGTCCGCGCCCTTGGGCACCAGGCTGCCCGTGAAGAGCCGCACGGCCTCCCCGGGTCCCACCGTGCCGGCGAAGGGATGGCCGGCCGGCGCCGCACCGATCAGCCGCAGCGCAGTGCCGGCCTGCGCATCCGCGGCCCGGACGGCATAGCCGTCCATGGCGGAGACATCACCAGGCGGGTTGGAGAGACGTGCCACCACCGGCGCGGCGGTCACCCGATGCAGTGCCTCCGCGAGCGGAACCGTCTCCGCCGCAAGCGGGGCGAGACCTGCCAGGATGCGCGCGCGCGCTTCGGCAACCGAGATCATGGCGTGGTGAAATCCCCGGATTTGCCGCCGGATTTCGCGACGACGCGCAGGCTTTCCACCACCATGCCGCGGTCGACCGCCTTGCACATGTCATAGACCGTCAAGGCGGCGACCGAGGCCGCCGTCAGCGCCTCCATCTCGACGCCGGTGCGGCCGGTGGTGCGGACGGTCGCGGTAATCTCCACGGTCGCCGCCGCTTCGTCCGGCTCCAGATCGACGCGCACCGAAGACAGGGGAAGGGGATGGCATAGGGGAATGAGATCGGCCGTGCGCTTCGCCGCCATGATGCCGGCGAGCCGGGCGACGCCCAGGACGTCTCCCTTGGCGGCACTGCCGCTCTGGATGAGGGCGAGGGTCGCCGGCTGCATCACCACCCGGGCGCGGGCCGTGGCCTCCCGCTGCGTCTCGGCCTTGTCCGAAACGTCGACCATCGCCGCGCGGCCGGCAGCATCGAAATGGGTGAGCTTCGGGCCCTCCGCGCTCATCGCCGTCAGGCCGCGCTGGCCTTGCGCTCCGCGCCGATGAGGTCGCGCACCGCCTGGGTCACGTCGGGCTGGCGCAGCAGGCTCTCGCCCACCAGATAGCACTGCAAACCGGCATCCACGAGGCGCTTCACGTTCTCCGCCGTGCGGATGCCGCTTTCGGCCACCAGGAAACGCTCCGGCGGCACCTGGGGCGCCAGTTTGATCGACGTCTCAAGATCGGTCTTCAAGGTCTTGAGATTGCGGTTATTAATGCCGATCAGCGGAGTCTGAAGGCCGAGGGCGCGGTGCAGTTCCGCCTCGTCATGCACCTCGGCCAGCACGTCCATGTCGAGCGCCCGCGCCAACTCTTCGAGTTCGCGCGCCTGGTCGTCGGAGAGGGCGGCCATGATCAGCAGGATGCAGTCGGCGCCCATCGCCCGGCTCTCATAGACCTGCCAGGGTTCGAGGATGAAATCCTTGCGCAGGATAGGCGCCCGCACGGCGGCGCGCACCGCCGCCAGGTGCTCGGCCTCGCCGAGGAAATACTTCCGGTCGGTCAGCACGGAGATGCAGGTTGCGCCGCCCTCGACATAGGCCTCGGCGAGGGCCGCCGGGTCGAAATCCTCACGGATCAGCCCGCCGGAGGGCGAGGCCTTCTTGACCTCGGCGATGAGCGCCACGCGATGGGTGTTGACGTGATCCATCAGCGTGCGTGCGAAGCCGCGCGGCGGCGTCTGCTGCGCGATCTTTTGCTTCAGCACGTCCACCGGGAACTCCGCCTTGCGGCGGGCGGTCTCAGCCCGGGTGTCGTCGCAGATCTGGACCAGAACGTCGGGGGTTTGGGAACTCATGCTACCGTCACTGATTGATTCTCCGTGGGTGGCACCTGGCTTTCGCGCCGCAAGGTGTCAAGCGCGGCGCGGGCGCGGCCCTCGTCGATCGCGGCACGGGCCGCGCCGAGGCCTTCGGCCAGCGTGTCGACGCGGCCGGCCACCACGAGGGCGCCCGCCGCATTGAGAAGCACCGTATCGCGATAGGCCCCTGGCTCGCCATCCAACAAAAGGCGAAGGGCGGCTGCATTGTGGGCGGCGTCGCCGCCGCGCAGCGCCGAAAGCGGCGCATGCGGCAGGCCGAGTTCCTCGGCATGCAGCACGACGTCCCGCACATGGCCGTCTTCCAGGATGGAGACATGGTTGGGGCCAGCCAGCGTCAGCTCGTCCAGCCCCTGGCCGTGGACGATCCAGGCGCGCTCGGTCCCCAATTGGCCCAGTGCTTCGGCCACGGGCCGCGTCCAGTGCGTGGCATAGACGCCGGTGAACTGGCGGGTGACACGTGCCGGGTTGGCGAGCGGCCCGAGCAGGTTGAAGAGGGTGCGGGTGCCGAGCTCGGCGCGTACGGGGGCGGCATGGCGCAGGGCAGGATGGTGGTTCGGCGCGAAGAGGAAGACGCAGCCGGTGCGGGCCAGCACTGCTTCCAGCCGCGCGGGCGGCAGGGTGGTGCCGATGCCCAAGTGTTCCAGCACGTCGGCCGCCCCGGATTTGGAGCTCAGCGCCCGGTTGCCGTGCTTGGCCACCGGCACGCCGCAGGCGGCCACCACGAAGGCGACGGCGGTGGAGATGTTGAGCGTGCCCTGTTCGTCACCGCCCGTGCCGCAAACGTCGATCGCGCCGGGTGGCGCGTGGATTGCGACCATGCGGGCGCGCAGCGCGCGCACGGCGCCGACCATCTCGGCCACGGTTTCGCCGCGCACCCGCAGCGCCATCAGCAGGCCGGCGATCTGCGCATGCGTCGCGTCACCGGTCATGACCGCGCCGAAGGCCCCTTCCGCCTCGGCTTCCGTCAGGCTCTCGCCGCGGGCGAGGCGGGCCAAAAGGGGACGAATGGCGCCGCTCATACGCTTGTTCTTACCACGAAACGACGTGCGAAGATCAGGCGGCTTGCGCGGGGCTGTTGCGGCCGCGCGCGATCTCCAGGAAATTGCCCAGGATCTTGTGGCCGTGCTCGCTCGCGATGCTCTCCGGATGGAACTGCACGCCGAAGATCGGCAAGGAGCGGTGGCGCAGACCCATGATCAGCCCGTCCTCGGTGAAGGCCGTCGGCACCAGCGCCTCAGGCAGCGTGTCCCGCTCGACGATCAGGCTATGATAGCGCGTGGCGTTGAAGGGCGAAGGCAGACCCTCGAACACGTCCGAATTGGCGTGGGTCACAGGGCTGATCTTGCCGTGCATCGGCACCGGCGCGCGCAGCACGCGGCCGCCGAAGGCCTGGCCGATCGCCTGATGGCCGAGGCAGACGCCAAAAAGCGGGATGCGTCCCGCGGCCGCCTGGATGAGGTCCAAACAGATGCCCGCCTCGTTCGGCGTGCAGGGGCCGGGCGACAGCACGATGGCCTCGGGCTGCTTCGCCATCACCTCGTCCACCGTCAGCGCATCGTTCCGCCACACCGCGCATTCGGCGCCGAGATCGCCGAAGAATTGCACCAGGTTGAAGGTGAAACTGTCGTAGTTGTCGATGAGGAGGATCATGCCAATATGATGCGCTCCGCGCTCCCCAGGGTCAATCAGAAGCCGGGAAGGTCTGGGTTGATGCAACCTCGGCCGCAGCACCGGCGAGAAGACCCGTGGAGACAGGAATAAGGAAGAACGACGATGGATACGCAAACCGGCTCCAAGACCTATCCGGTGAGCTTCAGCGATGCGGAATGGCGCGCGCGGCTGACCCCGGAGCAGTATCAGGTGCTGCGCCAGCACGGCACGGAGCGCCCCGGCTCCTGCGCGCTGCTGCGCGAGAAGCGCCCCGGCACCTTCGCCTGCGTCGGCTGTGGCAATCCGCTCTTCAAGGGTGACACGAAGTTCGAGAGCGGCACCGGCTGGCCGAGCTTCGACGTGCCGCTACCGGGCGCGGTGGAGACGACGGAGGATCGCAGCTACGGGATGCTACGGACCGAGGTGCATTGCGCGCGCTGCGGTGGGCATTTGGGCCACGTCTTCCCGGACGGTCCGCCGCCGACCTATCAGCGCTACTGCATGAACGGTGTCGCGCTGAGCTTCACGCCCGACGAAGCCTGAGCCTGCGGACGCGGCCTGCCATGGCGTGCCAAGGTGCTGCGTCCCACGCCCGACAGGCGAGGCCCGAGGTCGAGGGCAGAACCCAGATCTCGGGCATGTCTGCGATAGGCGGCTGCGGCCCGTAGAGCAGCTTGCCGGTGCTCGTCGCGAAAAATTCGGCCGCGGCGCGCTTGCTGTTGAAGGCGAGGAGTCGCGGCCTGAAGCGCATCAGGGCCGCGCGTAGCCGCAGCCGGTCGAACCCATGGCGCGGCAGATCTTCATCCTGGCCCGACCGCGTCTTGCAGACGTCGGTGAGTCCGATGCCGCAGGCCAGAAGCCTCGGAAACTCCTCCGGCCGAAAGCGGCGGGGCGTCAGCCCGGTCTCGGCCAGGATCGGCCAGAAGCGGTTGCCGGGCCCAGCGTAATAGGCGCGCCGTGCGGCGGAGACGGCCCCCGCCGCCGTGCCGCAGATGACGAGATCGAGGCCTTCGGCCAGCAGATCGGGCAGGATGTCAGGGTCCATGGCCCGTATCTAGAGTCTCTCCACCTCTGGTTGAAACAGTCTATCCCGTCATGCCACGGATGTGGGCATCTTCTCGGCCGCCGCCGCAGGTATCACCCGGCCGGTAATGGCGTCTCCCATCAGATACCCGCGTGCGCGGGCATGATGGTGTCAAAGCGGTTCCGCCCCGAAGCCTCACATCCCCGCGCGGCCGGTTTGGCGCCATGCGCCAGCGCCCCACCTTCTGCCCCATCGTAGACAGGAGAGACGGGATGGAGTGCAGGCTCGATGGACAGGTGGCCCTGGTGACCGGCGCGAGTTCCGGCATCGGCTATGCGTGTGCGGAGGCGCTGGCCGAGGCCGGGGCCGCCGTCGTCATCAACTACCATTCCCATGGGGAGCCTGCGGAGGAACTTGCGCGCCAGATCGAGGGCCGTGGTGGCCGGGCCATCGCGGTCGGTGCGGACGTCTCCAAGGAAGACGACGTCCACCGGCTCTTCGACGCGACGCTTTCGGCTTTCGGTGCGCTCGACATTCTGGTTGCCAATTCCGGCATGCAGAAGGATGCGCCGCTCACCGAGATGACGCTGGACCAATGGAATGCGGTGCTGGAGGTCAATCTCACGGGCCAGTTCCTCTGCGCCCAGGCGGCGGTGCGGCAGTTCGAGCGGCAGGGCCGGCGCCCGCAATCCCGCGCCCTCGGCAAGATCATCTGCATGAGCTCGGTGCATCAACAGATTCCCTGGGCGGGTCACGTGAACTATGCCGCCTCCAAAGGCGGCATCATGTTGATGATGCAGAGCATGGCGCAGGAAGTGGCGGAGAAGGGCATCCGCATCAACGCCATCGCCCCCGGGGCCATCCGTACCAATATCAACAAGGAAGAGATGGAGGGCGACAGTGCCAAGAAGGTGCTGACGCTGATCCCCTATGGCCGCATCGGCGACCCTGAGGATGTCGGCCGGGTCGCGGTGTGGCTCGCCTCCGACCACGCCGATTACGTCGTGGGCACAACGATTTTCGTCGATGGCGGGATGACGCTCTACCCCTCGTTCCGCGGCAACGGGTGAGCGGCCGCGGAGGCCGCCTCCATCGCGTCGAGAAGGTCCGTCAGGGTGGTGTCGGTATAATTGCCGTTGCGGTAGCCCTGGCGCAGCGTCTCGATGCCGTGCTCCACCACGAAGCGCGGCTGTTCGAGGAAGCGGCCGATCAACGTCTGGCGGTGGTCGAGGATGGCGACGGTCGGGACCAGGATTTCGTTCAGGCCCATGGCCGCCATCATCTCCCGCTCGGCGCGCGCCTGGCTGATGATGCTCAGCCGGATATTGGGCTGCTGGCGGCACAGCAGGTCGATCGCTGGCAGGTTCACCCGGCAGTCCGGGCACCACATTTCGGCTGCCACCAGCAGGTGGAAGTGGCCCTGCAGCATCTTCATGCGCTGAACGGTGAGCGGCGAGATGGGGCCGCCCCCGTTCACCCGGTTCGCGATGACCGTGATGTCGGCGATTTCGTCCGCCGTGCCGGTTTTGACGAAATCGGCGAAGCCGAAGCCAATGCCGCACAAAGCGCCGAAACGTGCCATTCCTGTCCTCGCCGAAGCCCTCCGGCTAGACTGGAGCAGCCTCCGCTCGCGGTAAAGCCGCCTGCCATTCGGCGAGGCGCGCTTCCGGGTCCGGATGGCGCAGCACGTCCGTCACCATGGCGGCGCTATCGGCGCCCGCGTCCAGTGCCGCGCGCCCGCGCTCGGGCGTGAGCCCGCCGATGGCGACGAGCGGCAGGGCGCCGATGCGCCGTTTCCAGTCCGTCACCCGGGCGAGCCCCTGTGGCGCCCAGGGCATCTGTTTCAGGATGGTCGGGAAGACGGGGCCGAGCGCCACGTAATCCGGCGCGAGGCTGAGGGCGCGGTCCAGTTCCGCCTCGTCATGCGTGCTGATGCCGAGAGCCAGGCCCGCGCGGCGGATGGCCGGCAGATCGGCCGTGTCGAGATCCTCCTGCCCGAGATGGAGAAAGCCGCAACCTTCGTCGATCGCGAGCCGCCAATGGTCGTTGACGACGAGCACGGCGCCGACCGGGGCGCAGAGATCGCGCGCGGCCCGGATTTGCGCGCGCAACTCGGGTTCCGGCTTGTCCTTCAGGCGCAGCTGCACGAAGCGCAGGCCATGCGGCAGCAGGCGTGCGATCCAGGCCACGTCGTCGACGATGAGGTAGACGGGGTCGAGCATCATCGGAAGGCCGTGCCGAAGACGGGGGTAGAGGGTTCGGCCATGTCGCGCATCGGCATGGGATCGGCCTCGAAGCCGCGGCGGCCGGCGCGGATGGCCTCGGCCATCGCTTCCGCCATCATCGCCGGGTCTCCGGCCTTGGCCACCGCGGTGTTGAGCAGGATGGCGTCGAAGCCGAGTTCCATGGCCTGGGCGGCATGGGAGGGCAGGCCGATGCCGGCGTCGATCACCATGGGCACGTCGGGGAAGCGTGCGCGCAGCGCGCGCAGGCCATAAAGGTTGTTGAGCCCGCGACCGGTGCCGATGGGCGCGCCCCAGGGCATCAGCACCTGGCATCCGGCATCGAGCAGCCGTTCGGCCACGACGAGATCTTCCGTCGTATAGGGAAAGACCTCGAAGCCGTCGGCCGCGAGCATGCGGGCGGCCTCGACCAGACCGAAGACGTCCGGCTGCAGCGTGTCGTGGTCACCGATGACTTCGAGCTTGATCCAGTTCGTCTCGAAGACTTCGCGCGCCATCTGCGCCGTGGTCACCGCCTCGCGCACCGAATGGCAGCCGGCGGTATTGGGCAGAACGCGAACGCCGAGGCTGCGGATGAGCGACCAGAAGGCCTGACCTTCGCGGCCGGCGCCCGATTCACGGCGCAGAGAGACGGTCACCACCTCGGCGCCCGAGCGGCGCACCGCTTCCGCCATGATGGCGGGCGAGGGATATTGCGAGGTGCCGAGCAGCAGGCGGGAGGTGAGGGGGACGCCATAGGCCTGCATCGCCTCAGCCTCCCCGCATGGGGGCGAGCAGTTCGAGGGCGTCGCCCTCGCGCAGCATCAGGGTCGCGCGGCTGCGGGCGGGGGCGAAATCCCCATTCACCGCCGTTCCGATGACGGCGCCGCCATAGCCGAGTTCTTTGAGGACGGCGGCGAGGCTCGGGCCCTGCACCTCGCGCGGCTCGCTGTTGACTAGGATTTTCATCCTAAAACCTCCGCAGAAATCGTTCCGTTAAGAAAATAGTCCGTGGTGCGCCGCGCCAGGGCAGGCGCGAGCAGGAAGCCATGCCGGAACAGCCCATTGGCGGCGATGCGCCGGGGGGCGAAGGCGCGGAGCCGCGGCAGATTGTCGGGGAAGGCCGGCCGCGCATCGGCGCCCATCTCCAGAATTTCGGCTTCGGCGAAGGCGGGATGCAGCGCATAGGCGGCGTTGAGGAGTTCGACGATCGACCGCGCGGTCACGCGCCCGCGCTCGCCGCTCTCCACCATGGTGGCGCCCAGCATGAAAATGTCGCCGCCCCGGGGCACGACGTAGAGGGGAAAGCGCGGATGCAGGAGCCGCACGGGGCGGCTGAGCGTGACGCCGGGGCAGCGCAGGATCAGCATCTCCCCCTTTACGCCGCGCAAATCCTCCAGCCGGTCCTGCGCGGCAAGCCCGCGGCAGTCGACCACCGCCTCCCAGGCTGGGTCCGCCGGGTCCGCCTCCACTCCGAAGTGGAGAGGGACGCCGCGCGCACCCAAGGCCGTGGCGAGCGCCGGCAAGGCGGCGCGGGGGTCGAGATGGGCTTCGTGCGGGTAGAACAGCGCCTGACGGAACCGCCCGGCGAGATCGGGCTCGAGTGTTGCGATGCCCGCCGCATCCAGCCGCTGGTGCTCGGGGCTCCGGCGCGCGAAGCGGGCGAGGTCGGGCGCATCGCGCAGCGGGGCGAGAACGAGGCTGCCGCGCTGCACCGTCTCGGGGAAGACGCGCGGCCAGAAGGCGAGGGCTTCCTGCCCCAGCCGCGCCACGAGCGGCTCGGCGCTCTCCACCTCGCACCAGGGCGCCAGCATGCCGCCGGCATAGCGGGAGCAGGCGGCGGCGCCGAGCGTCGCGCTGCGTTCATGGACGGTGACGGCGAAGCCCGCTTCCGAGAGCGCGAGCGCTGTCGTCAATCCCAAGACTCCGGCGCCGATGACGGTGATCTGCACGGCACGTCCTTCGCTTGCGATGCGGGCGTGCCGGCGGAGGGGAGGGAGGCTGAGGTGATGCCGGGGCAAGGCGCCCCGGCGCTTCCATCCCTTCGCCGGCATGACCCGGATCAGGTTCGAAGGGTCGCCATCGCGGGCGGCATGCCGCCCCATGGCCTCTCAGCCCCTCACGTGGGGCTCCCCTTGGTAGGCCGCGAGTTTACGCCCGGGGTGCCGGCCCGTCAAAACCCCGGCAGCCGGGGGCGCCCCGTCAGAAGACCTTGTGGTCGATCCCGACGAGGGTGATCTTCGTCGCGTCGGCGAGGGTGATGACGTCCGACCCGCCGGAGACGGCTTCGGAGAAGATCGGATTGCCGCTGTAGCCGCCGAAGACGAGGGCATCGGCCCCGGTCAGATTGTAGATCGTCTCGCTGCCGCCGGCGTGGCCGGCGAGGAAGCCGAAAAGGTCTGCCCCTTTGCCTGCAACGACGGTGGTGGTGCCGGAACCGCCGACCACCGTGTCATTCGCATTGTTGAGGAACATGGTGGCGTGACTGCCTGCGGCGGAGAAAAAAGTCTCCGTGCCGCTGCCATATTGCCCGGCCATGACGGTGGTGCCGCCGGCGCCCGCGACGAAGGTGACGGCCGCCATGCCGGCGCCGAACTCCGTCGTATTGCCGCTGCCGCCGACCAGCAGGGAGGTGCCCCCGCCGGTGCCGGCCACCATCACCGTCGTGCCCGAGCCGCCGTAGAAGGTCGTCGTTCCTATTCCGGTGGAGCCCTTGAGCGTCGTCGTGCCCGACCCGCCATAGGCGACGACGGAACCAGTACTGCCCTGGAGGTTGAGGCTGCCTCCACCCTGGCTGCCATAGACGGTCGTCACGTTGATGTCCGCTCCGCCGATCACGGTCGTCGCGCCGATATTGCTTTCGCCATAGACGGTGGTGTTGCCGGGGCCGCTCTGCACGAGGGTGGCGCCGCTTCCGTCGCTTTCATAGAGCGTCGTCGGGCCGGTGCCGCCATAGATCGTCACGCCGCCATTGGAAATGCTGCCAAAGACGGTGGTGGGACCGGCGCCCCCTTGGACCGTCGCAGAACCGGTTCCGACATAGACCGTGAGGTCCGCCACTTCGGAATACACGAAAACCGGGTTGCCGCCGGTAAAAACGGTTTGCGTGCTCATCCTGGCGTAGATCGAGTCCGTGCCCGCCGCGTAGACCGTGCTGTTGCCAGAGCCGAGAGAGAGACTGGTATTCCCGGACAGAAAGACATAGCCGCTTTTCATGTTCACGGTGTCATTGCCGTGGATGTCGTAGACGGCCTGGTAGCCGTCCGGGACGTTGGTCTGCGACCCGCCGGTAATGATCAGGGAATTGACCAGTGTGCTGCCCACGGGCGGAACGGAGCCGGTTCCATCATAGACGGCGTCGTTGTGATATGTCCCGTTGGGGTCGAAGAGACTAGCGAAAATGGTGTAGATCGAAGGGACAAAGGGAAGATTGGATGGGTCGAAAGGCCAGTAGAGAGAGTCAGCCATCCGGGTCGTCCCTCTGCTATTGTTTCTTCCAATCCCGCCGTGACGATGCGGAATTGGTTGCTCATCGAGACTAGGGTGACCGGTAAACTTTGTCCAGCCACCGTCGCGGTGTGCGCGGCGCCAGGTCCGAGTCATCTCCGACCGGCCCAGGCTTGATCCATGTCATGGCGGGTCGCGGCCAAGCTCTTCTTAAGCTGCGGGAGAAAAGGCTGGCAGGGAGCGAGACATGGCCGCGGGCAGTCGTATCAAGCATCAGGGCCTGCGCGCCCGGGTGATGTCGGCCGATGACGCCGCGCGCGTCATCCAAGCGGGCATGACCGTCGGCATGAGCGGCTTCACCGGCTCGGGCTATCCCAAGGCGGTGCCGCAGGCCCTGGCCCGGCGGATCGAGGCCGAGCATGCGGCGGGCCGCCCCTTTCGCATCCGTGTCTGGACCGGCGCCTCCACCGGCCCGGAGCTGGACGGGGCGCTGGCCCGCGCGGATGGCATCGAGTTCCGCCTGCCCTATAATTCAGACCCCGTGGCGCGGGAGCGGATCAATCGTGGCGAGATGGACTATCTCGACATGCATCTGAGCCAGGTGGCGCCCATGGCCTGGCAGGGCTTTCTCGGCCCGCTCGATGTCGCGCTGGTCGAAGTCTCCGGCATTACGGAGGAGGGGCATCTCATTGGCTCTTCCTCGGTCGGCAACAACAAGACCTGGCTGGACCGTGCGAGCCAGGTGATCCTCGAGGTCAATGCCTGGCAGGATGCCGCACTCGACGGCATGCACGACATCTATTACGGCACCGCGCTGCCGCCGAACCGCCGGCCTATCCCGCTGATCCGCCCGGATGACCGTATCGGCGAGCCCTATTTGCGCGTCGATCCCGCCAAGATCGTCGCCATCGTCGAGACCGATGCGCCGGACCGCAACCTACCCTTCGCCGAGCCCGACGGCGCGGCCCAGGGCATCGCCGCCCATCTGCTGGAGTTCTACCGGCACGAGGTGGCGCGCGGCCGGCTGCCCCCCAGCCTGCTGCCGCTGCAATCGGGGGTCGGCAACATCACCAATGCCGTGCTCTCCGGCCTGCTCGACGCTCCCTTCGAAAACATGACCGCCTATACTGAAGTGATCCAGGACGGCATGCTGGACCTGATCGCCGCCGGCAAGATCCGCGCGGCTTCGGCCACCGGCTTCTCCCTCAGCCGCGAAGCAGCGCTGCGCTTCAACGCCGAGATGCCCCGCTTTCGCGACAAGATCATCCTGCGACCGCAGGAGATCAGCAACCATCCCGAACTGGTCCGCAGGCTGGGCTGCCTCGCCATGAACGGCCTCATCGAGGCCGACATCTATGGCAATGTGAACTCAACCCACATCATGGGCAGCCGGATCTACAACGGCATCGGCGGCTCGGGCGATTTCGCGCGCAACGCCTATGTTTCGATCTTCATGACGCCCTCCACCGCGAAGGGCGGCGCGATTTCGGCGATCGTGCCGCAGGCCGCCCATGTCGACCACATCATGCAGGACGTCCAAGTGATCGTGACGGAGCAGGGGCTCGCCGATCTGCGCGGCTTGTCCCCGAAGCAGCGGGCCGCGGTGATTATCGAGAACTGTGCGCACCCCACCTACCGGCCGCATCTGCGCGATTACTTCACCCGCGCGAAACAGGGGTCCTACGGGCAGCAAAGCCCATCGCTGCTCGCGGAAGCGCTGTCTTGGCATCAGCGCTTCGTCGAAACCGGGAGCATGCTGGGCTAAGGCGGTTGACCGGCGGGCCGGCGGGCGGCACCTAAGCCGCCTGTCTCCGAAAGCCCGCCGATGCCCATCCGACTGCCCTTCCGTCTGACGTCGCTGCTGATCCTGACCCTGGCCGCCCTTGCCACCCGCCTGCCCATGTTCGGCGACCCGGTCATCTATGGCGACGAGGAGTTCTATCTCCTCGTCGGCCACCGCATCCTGCACGGCGCCATCCCGTTCGTGGATATCTGGGACCGCAAGCCGGTCGGGCTCTTCCTGCTCTATGCTGGCATGAAGGCGCTGGGCGGCAGCGGTGTGCTCGCCTACCAGATCGTGGGCACCGGCTTTGTCGTGGCGACGGCGGCGGTGATCGGCCGGATCGCGCTCTATGTCACCGGCCGCTTCGGCGCGGTCTGCGCCGGGGTCGCCTATGTCATCTGGCTCAATCTCGGCCATGCCGGGGCCGGGCAGTCACCCATTTTCTACAATCTGCCGATGGCGCTGGGCGGGCTCATCACGCTGCGCGCCAGCCTCGGCGAAATGCGACCCTTCGGCAACCTCACCGGTGCCGGTGCTGCCGCCATGCTGCTCGCGGGTCTCGCGCTCCAGATCAAATACAGCGCGGTGTTCGAAGGCATCTTCTTCGGCCTCTGCTACCTGTGGCTCAGCCTGCGGGCGCACGGCCTGCCGGGCGCCGCGCTGCGCGGTCTGCTCTGGGTGCTGGTGGCGCTGCTGCCGACGCTTGCCGCACTGCTCGCCTATGTCGCGATGGGCCACGGGCAGGCCTTCGTCTTCGCGAACTTCGTTTCCATCTTTGAGCGCTCAGCGGATGCCGGGGCTGGGCTACTGCTGCGCCGTCTGGCTCTCATTCTGGCGGTGCTGGCGCCGCTGCTTCTCTGCGCGCTTTGGCCCGTGTCGCCCACCCACGCGGCGCGCCGCTTTCTCCTCTGCTGGCTGGGCGCGGCCGTGTTCGGCCTGCTCATCTTCGGCACCTATCTGCATCACTATCTGCTGCCCGTGCTGGTGCCGGCGACGGCCGCCGCCGCAAGCTTCTTCGGGCAGCGGCGGTGGCGACTCGCGACCCTCGGCCTGCTCGCCATCGTCTTCGTCGTCAGCGACGGGATGATGGTGACGAGCCTCGCGCGCCACGGGACGGTGCGGCAGTTCGACGCCATCGTCCGCAGCATCGATCCGCACGGCTGCCTCTATATCTATAGCGGGGAGCCTGCCTTCTACGATGCAACCACGGCCTGCATCCCGACGCGCTTTGCCTTCTCCAGCCACCTCTCGCGGCTTGCGGAATCGCATGCGGTGGGGACGGACCAGACCGCCGAGGTCGCCCGCATTCTGGCCACGCGCCCGACGACGATCATGCTCGGCCCGGCTCACTGGGACGAGAACTGGGCGGCGCGGCGGCTGGTGCTGGCAACACTCGCGCGCGAGTATCAAGAAGTATTGCAAACCAAGCTCGGGGAGGACCCGGTCGCGGTCTACCGGCTGAAGTGATCTGCTCGCCGCTTCGTGACCGCGCCGCCACGCCGGACTTGACGCAGGTCAAAGCCGCCCGCGGGTGACGCGCCCAGCATCGCCCCACCAACCAAGGAGGCGGGGCGGATGGCCAAGATGAAAGCGGCGATCTTTCTGGAACCGGGGCGGATCATCCTCGGCGAGAAGCCGGTGCCTGAACCCGGGCCACTCGATGCGCTCATCCGCATCACCACCACGACCATCTGCGGCACGGACGTTCATATCCTGAAAGGCGAATATCCGGTCGAGAAGGGGCTGACCATCGGGCATGAGCCGGTCGGCATCGTTGAAAAGCTTGGCAGCGGCGTGCAGGGCTTCGGGCTGGGCCAGCGTGTCATCGCCGGTGCGATCACGCCCTGCGGCCATAGCAATGCCTGCCAGTGCGGCGTCTCCTCCCAGGATGGGCCGGGCACCGAGCATGGTTTCAAACCGCTCGGGGGCTGGCGTTTCGGCAATACGATCGACGGGGCGCAGGCCGAATTCCTGCTGGTGCCCGATGCGATGGCGAACCTCGCCGCTGTCCCGGACAGTCTGACGGATGAGCAGGTGCTGATGTGCCCGGACATCATGAGCACGGGCTTTTCGGGGGCCGAGAGCGGGCATGTGCGGATCGGCGACACCGTGGCGATCTTCGCGCAAGGCCCGATTGGCCTCTGCGCCACCGCCGGGGCGAAGCTTTCGGGGGCGACGACCATCATCGCGGTGGACGGCATCGCGCGGCGGTTGGAGATTTCCCGCAAGCTCGGCGCCAGCCATGTCATCAATTTCCGCGAGACCGATCCGGTGGCGGAGATCCTGCGGCTGACGGAGGGGCGCGGCGTGGATGTGGCGATCGAGGCGCTGGGGACCCAGGCAACCTTCCGGTCCGCGCTGGAAGTTTTGCGACCGGGCGGCACGCTGTCCAGCCTCGGCGTCTATTCCGGTGATCTGACAATCCCACTGGGGCCCTTCGGCGCCGGGCTGAAGGACCTGAAAATCATCACCACCCTCTGCCCGGGCGGTAGCGAGCGGATGCGGCGGATGATGGAGGTCATCTCCTCCGGCCGTGCCGACCTGAAGCCGCTGGTCACCCACCACTTCAAGCTCGATGAGATCGAGGCGGCCTATGACCTCTTCGCCCATCAGCGGGATGGCGTGCTGAAGGTCGCGATCACGCCCTGAGCGAAAGGCGGGGAGGGTGCTTTGGGGCACCCTCCCTTCGCGACATCAGATCACCACTGGATCTGGGTGCCGACGCCGAAGAGCTGAGCCTGCACCGTGTTGTGGTCCACGCCCGCCTTGCCGGTCTCGAAGTCGTAGCCGCCCTGGTGGCGCCAGCCATAGTCATAGTCGACAAACAGGCTCACGCCCGGCACCAGCGTGTAGGTCGCCCCGGCGGCGAAGCCGTCGTTCACCTGCTGCCCGGTGGTGAGACCGGCCGAGGTGATGGTCGCGCCGGAGCCAGCGTCGATGCCGCCCGGCAGGTCGCCCGTCGTGTTGAACACGAAATAGCTGGCGCCGACGGTGATCGGGCCCGTCGTATATTGGGCGCCGCCCAGCCAGCCGATGGCGGCCGTGCCGCCATCGGGCTCGAGCTGGAAGGTGTATCCCGACACCTGGTTGAAGTTACCGCCGACGACGTTGCCGCCGAAGGTGAGGCCGGCGATGGTTGCGGTGGCACCGCCCGAGAAGATCTGCAAGTCCTTGTAGCCGCTCGGCGTGGTGTAGCTCGCGCTCTGGGTGCCGGTGCCGCTCACCTGGCCCGCGAACATGTAGTCCGCACCGATCTGGATGCCGACGGGCCCGAAGGTCTTGGTGTATTGGGCGCCGATGTCCATCACGTTGCGCGGCGTGCCGCCCGAGACGGCGGTGGTGACGGAGGTTGCCGCATCCGTGTAGTTCTCGGCCGTCTGGTTCGGCGTGAAGCCGAGCGCGAACTGGAAGCCGGACAGCGAGGGTGACAGGTAGACGATCTTGCTCGTTTCCTGGTCAAGCCCGCTGTTGTCGACGAAGGGATAGACGGGCTCTGCGTTCGTCGGCACCAGCGCCGGCAGGTCGCCCCACCAGCCGCCGTCGTTGAAGCCCTCGAAGGTCCCCGTCTCGAAGAGGACGATCGGCCCGTTCTGCTGGCCGAAGCTCACCTGGCCGATCTGCGGCAGGCCGAGATAGCCGTAGGCCTGGTGGACGTAGAGGGTTTCCGAACTGGCGCTGCTGCCGGTGTTCATGCGGATCTCGGCCGCCGCACCGTAGTGGAGACCATTCGCGGCGACGCCGTCGAAGCCGGGATAGAGACGGAAATAGCCGAGGAACCCGGCGGTCGAGGTCTTGCCGCTGCTCGTGGAGTCGAGCGACGAGCCTTCGACGCCCGCATACCAGTTGACCCGGCCATTGAGGCGGACGGTGACGCTGCCGGGCGTCGCCGTCTGAGCATGGGCGAGCGGAGCCGCGAGGCTGGCGGCGAGTGCGAGGGCAGTGCTCGCCAGAAGAGGATTGCGCATGGGGATCTCTCTGTTTGTGGCGCTTCGGTCACGTCCGGAGCGTGGGCACGGATCTTTCCCAAGTAGACAGTAGAACTGCAATGACGCAGAAAACTAAATGCGACAAAAACTCAACACCGTATTCTAAATACAACAATGAAATCTGAAAAAGATGGTTGCTGCATTCCACTTTATTCGAATGAACGCCGCAAATGATCGAAACATGCTGCAACAAAATTCATTCTATATTTGTGGGAAAAATTCCCACATATTTGCAAGGTAAGCCGGTGAGGAGAGACAGGGCGTTGAGCGACAGCCGGGAGAGCGCGGGCAGACCGGATGCGGGCAGAGTGTCGGTCCGCCGGCGGGTGGGGGTTGCGCCGGCGCGCGGAGGTCAAGCGACGCCGAGCGATCGCCCGCTGTCACCGGCCACCGCCCGCGCCTATCAGGAGGATTGGAACCGCTTCGTTCGCTGGTGCGCAGAGACCGGAGCGACCGAATTGCCGGCGGAGGCGGCGACCATCTGCCGCTTTCTGGAGATGGCCCGCGCGGATGGCCGGCATCCGGCCACCGTCAACCGCCAGATGGCGGCCATCGGCTACATGCACCGAGAGGCTGGCTTCCTGACGCCGCTCCTCTTGCCGGAAGGCCAGACCATCCGCCGTGCCATGGCGCGGCTGACGGAGCCAAGCCCCGCGCGGCCACAGCGCCCGACGATGCGGCTCTGGGGTGAGATTCTCGGCGCCATGGGCCATGAAGACCTGGCGGATGTCCGCGACAGAGCGCTGATCGCCCTGCACGTCGCCGGCGCCTTCCGCTGTGCGGAACTCTCCCGGCTCGCCTCGCGCCAGGTGCATGTGGAGCGCGGCAGCATGCAGATCCACCTCGGCCGCTTCCGCTCCAACGCTGCGCGCGGGGTGCCCCAGATCACCCTGATGGACGACCCGTTCCTCCTGCCGGTCACGCAGATGCGGTGCTGGCTGGAGACGAGCGAGCCCCAGGGCAGCGCGGTCTTCCGCCATTGCGCGGCGGGGTGCGTGACGGACCGCGCGATGAGCGAGGAAGAAGTGCGCGCCGTCATCCTGGACCGCGGGCGGGCTGCCGGGCTGCATCTGACGCCTCCGCGGTGAGCGGGCGGCGCCACACCTGCCGCCCGCCGTCGCGGCCGGCGAGAGCGCATGAGGGGTGGTGATCACCGGCGCCAGCCGGTCTATGCTGCGCGCCATGAACACGATCGACCCTGCGCTTCCGGGCCTCGTCCAACGCCTGCCGCCCAGCAATCTCCAGGCCGAACAGGCGCTGCTCGGCGCACTGCTCGCCAACAACAAGGCCTATGAGCGGGTGTCGGAGTTCCTGGCGCCCGAGCATTTCGCGGACCCGATCCACGGGCGCATCTTCGCCTCCATCTCCCGCCGGGTCGAAGCCGGACAACTCGCCGACGCGGTGACGCTGAAGGCGGAGTTCGAGCATTCCGGCGTGCTGGACGAGGTTGGTGGCACCGCCTATCTCGGCCAGCTCCTCACCGCCATGGTCGGCATCATCAATGCCGGTGATTATGGCCGCACCATCCACGATGCCTGGCTGCGCCGCCAACTCATCGACGTCGGCGAAACCCTGGTCAACCGCGCCTTCGGGGCGGAACCCGAACTCGACGGGCGGGACCAGATGGAGGCGGCCGAACAGCAGCTCTTCGATCTCGCGACCAAGGGCGGCTCGGAAGGCGGCTTCGTCACCCTCGAAAAGGCACTGACCTTCGCCATTGAAAGCGCCGAGCGCGCCTTCCAGCGCTCGGGCGGCGTCTCCGGCCTCTCGACCGGCTTGCGCGATCTCGATGCCAAGACCGGCGGCCTGCACCCGTCCGACCTTGTCATCCTCGCGGGCCGCCCCGGCATGGGCAAGACGGCGCTCGTCACCAAGGTGGCGTCGGGTGCCGCGCGCGCGGCGCTCGCCGAGTCGCTGAAGGAAGGCGGTGGCGATCCGCACATGAGAGGCTCGGTCGCGCTCTTCTCGCTCGAAATGAGCGCCGAGCAGTTGGCCGCGCGTCTCCTCGCCGAGGAGGCGCGCGTCTCCGGTGATCGCATCCGTCGCGGCGATATCGGCCCGAAGGATTTCGACCGCTTCGTGCAGGTCTCGCGCGATCTCGCGCAGATCCCGCTGGAGATTGACGACACGCCGGCCATCACCCTCTCGGCGCTCCGCACGCGCTGCCGGCGCCTCAAGCGCTCCAAAGGTCTCTGCCTCGTCATCGTCGACTATCTGCAGTTGATGCGCCCGGCCGCGGGGACCCGGCCGGAAAGCCGCGTGCTCGAAATCAGCATGATCACCCAAGGGCTGAAGGCGCTCGCCAAGGAACTCTCCGTGCCGGTCATCGCGCTGTCGCAGCTCAGCCGCGCCGTGGAAAGCCGAGAGGACAAGCGCCCGCAGCTCTCCGACCTCCGCGAATCCGGCTCGATCGAGCAGGACGCCGACATGGTGATGTTCATCTACCGCGACGAATATTACCTGGCGCAGCGCGCCCCGCAGCAGATGGGCTACGATTCGGAGGAGAAGTTCCAGGCCGCGCTCGACAAGTGGCAGCAGGACATGGAGCGCGTTCACAACCGAGCCGAACTCTACATCGCCAAGCAGCGTCACGGACCGACGGGCAAGATCGACCTGTTCTTCGAGGGTGAATTCACCCGCTTCGGGGATCTCGACCAGACGCACGACGACCGGGCTTGAGCGCATGACCGAGGTTGATGTCGCGATCCTGGGGGCCGGCGCGGCAGGGCTTGCCGCGGCCGCGGCCCTGCGGGCGGCCGGGCGGAACACCCTGATCCTGGAAGCCGCCGCTCAGCCGGGCGGCCGCGCCCGCACCACGCGGCCCGCGCCGCTCGGCGGTGCCTGGCTGGATGAAGGCGCGGCTTGGATCCACATGGCGGAGCACAATCCGCTGGTGCCGATGGCCGAGGCCGCCGGCATTCCGCTCACCGAAGCCTTCCGCAATGCGAGCCGCATGTTCGTGGGCAGCCGAGAGGCGACGGCTGCCGAGCATGCCGCCTATGAGGCGGCGACCGCACAGTGGGATGCGATCGTGATGGGTCACCCGGCCGCGCCCGACACGGATCTCGCGACGGCCATCGGCCCCTTTCGCCACGAGAACCCCTGGGCGCCGACCATCGAAGCCTGGGAGGCGAGCCTGATCCAGTCCGTGGACGCGCCGTATCTCAGCCTGGCCGATTTCCGTCTCAACCAGCTCGACGGTCTCAACCTCATGGCGCCCGAGGGCCTCGGGCGCCTGCTGCTCGATCTGTTCCTGCCGCTCGCCGGGCCGATCCGCCTCGGCTGTCCGGCGACGGCGATCGACTGGAGCGGCCCGCAGATCCGCATCGAGACGCCGGAGGGGGTCGTGACCGCGGCGCAGGTGATCGTCACCGTCTCGACCGGCGTCTTGGCCTCGGGCGACCTGCGGTTCACGCCCGCCCTGCCGGCGGCGACCGCCCAGGCCATCCATGATCTGCCGATGGGCCTGCTCAGCAAGATCGTGCTGCGGGCGGCGGGCGAGGCTCGCGGCGGCATCGGCGACCACACCCATCTCTTCCGCAAGCGCGACACCTTGGAGAGCCCGCTCCTCAGCCTCATCGCCTGGCCTCGCGGCACGGACCACGTCATCGCCTTCGTGGGTGGCGACGCGGCTTGGGCCGTGGCCGAGGAACCGGCGGCTGCCGAGGCGCTGTTCCGCGCCGAATGGTGCGCCATGCTCGGGGCCGACGCTGACCGCCTCTTCGCCGCAGACGGCCTCTTCACCACAACATGGGCGACGGACCCGCATCACCGGGGCGCCTATAGCTATGCGCGTCCGGGTGCCACCACGGCACGGGCGCGGCTCGCCGAGCCGGTGGGCGAGGGACGGCTGCTCTTCGCGGGGGAAGCCTGCCGCACGGATGGGACGGCCGGCACGGTGGGCGGCGCCGTGCTGGACGGCCGGCGTGCGGCTGCGCGCCTCCTCGCGGGCTTGAGATGAGGTCGCCCGCGCTCTTCATCCGGCCGGCTCTGGGCAGCCGCCGCCAATCTGTCTATCTGGACGCATGAACGCTCTTCTGAACGCCGTGGCCGCCATCGGCCGCTGGGCGATTTCCTCCCTTCGATCGGCGGGGGCTTTGGCCATCTTCGCGGCCGAGGGCCTTGTGAACATCGTCCTGCCCCCCTTCTACCCGCGGCTCTTCGGCCGGGCGATGCTCTCCATGGGCTTCCTGTCCCTGCCGGTGGTGGCCTTGACCGCGATCTTCGCCGGCATGGTGATCGCGCTCCAGTCCTATACCGGCTTCGCCCGCTTCGCCGCCCAGTCCCAGACGGCCACCATCGTCGCGCTGTCGGTGACGCGCGAACTCGGCCCGGTGCTGGCGGCGCTGATGATGGCCGGCCGTGCCGGCGCCGCGATGGCCGCCGAACTCGGCACCATGCGCGTGACGGACCAGATCGACGCCTTGCAGACCCTGTCCACCAAGCCGATGAAATATCTCGTCGCGCCGCGGCTGCTCGCCGGCATCATCGCCATGCCGCTGCTCGTCATCGTCGCTGACATTCTCGGCATCCTCGGCGGCTTCATCGTCTGCACCGTCAAGCTCGGCTTCAATGGGCCGAGCTACATCACGGACAGCTTTGCCGCACTGCATACGGACGACGTGACGCTCGGCCTCGCCAAGGCGATGGTCTTCGGCTTCGTCATCGCGCTGTCCGGCTGTTTCCACGGCTATCGCAGCCGGGGCGGCGCCGAAGGCGTGGGCTCCGCCACCACCTCCGCCGTCGTCATGGCCTCGGTTCTGGTCCTGGCGCTCGACTACGTCATGACCGAGGTCTTCTTCACGCGATGAGCGGCGATACCCCCAAGATTCGTATCCGGGGCCTGCGCAAGGCCTTCGGCGAGAAGCAGGTGCTGGACGGCGTCGACCTCGACGTCGTTCGCGGCACCTCCATGGTCGTCATCGGCGGCTCGGGTACCGGCAAATCGGTGCTGCTGAAATGCATCCTCGGCCTCATCGAGCCTGACGAAGGGCGCATCGAAATCGATGGGCAGGACATCCTGTCGCTCGGCCGCCGGGCGCGGGAAGAGGCGCGCGGCGACATAGGCATGCTGTTCCAGAACGGCGCGCTCTTCGACAGTCTGACGGTGCGGGACAACGTTGCCTTCGGTCTCATCGCCAAGGGCCGCGTGCCGCGTCATGCCGCTCATCGCCGGGCCGAGGAGGTGCTTCAGCAGGTCGGCCTCGACGCTCGCGTCGGCGATCTCGCGCCGTCGGAACTGTCGGGCGGCATGCAGAAGCGCGTGGGTCTCGCGCGCGCCATTGCAGCGGAGCCGGCCGTCATGTTCTTCGACGAGCCGACGACCGGCTTGGACCCGATCATGGGCGCCGTCATCGACGGCCTGATCGTTGATTGTGTGAAACGGCTCGGCAGCACGGCGATCGCCATCACCCACGACATGACGAGTTGCCGCCGCATCGGTGACCGCACCGCTATGCTGCATCGCGGCCGGATCATTTGGGAAGGCCCGTCGGCCGATCTCATGGACTCCGGCAATCCGATCGTCGATCAGTTTACCCACGGACGGCGCGAAGGCCCGATCCAGATGGAATTGCGGCGCTGAGCGAACGGCTCCGCGGCCGCGCTTTCCACCTGGCTTTGCAGCCGGTAGGCTGAAACGTTGATGAAGTCGAACATTCGGACCGCTTCATGCTGAAGCAGCCGCGCCTGCGCGCGAAGAGAGACTGGCTGAGCTATCTTCCCCGGCGCATCCGCAGCGTCTGGCAGGGGCAGGTCTTGGCCGCCGTCTGCCTGCTGCTCGCCTTCGGCGCACATCGGATTCTGATCCCGCTGCTGCAGTCCAATGGGCCCTTCTTTACGCTCTTCCCGGCCGTGTTGGTCGCCGCGATCTGGGGCGGCCCGCTGTCGGGCTTCACCACGCTGCTCGTCGGCGCGGTCATCGCCTCCTATTTCTGGCTGCCGCCCTATTTCAGCTTCTTCGTCGCCGAGGGAATCGTCCCCCACATCCTTGGCTTCCTGCTGGTGGGCGGCGTCGTTCTGGTCATTGCCGCCGTGCTGCGCAGCCTGGTGGACCGGCAACAGGCGGCGGAGGAGCGGGCGGTGCTGCTGGCGCAGGAGATGCGCCATCGCGTGCGCAATCTGATGGGCCTCGTCGTTGCGATCTCCCATCAGACAGCCCGCCAGACGGAGAGCCTGCCGGAGTTTCTCGACAGTTTCGGGGGCCGGATGGAGGCGCTGTCCGCGGCGCTGACGCTCGATCCGTCCTGCGCGGAGGAAGCGCGGGTGATGGAACTCGACGCCTTGCTCGCGCGTGTCCTCGCCCCCTTCGGACATGACCGTTGCCTCTTTGCCGGGCCGATGATCCCGATCGGCGGCGGTGTCGCCTCGGCGCTCGCCCTGGTTCTCCACGAACTCGCGACGAATGCAGTGAAATACGGCGCCCTGTCGGTGCCCGAAGGCCGCGTCGAAATCGGCTGGCGGCGGGGCGGAAGCCATGTCGAGGTGGAGTGGCGGGAAATCGGCGGGCCGCCGGTGGCGAACCCCGCGGGAAAAGGCTTCGGCTCCCGGCTCATTCAGTCCGCCTTCGCGCAATACGGTGGGGCGGTGACCATCACCTACGCGGCAGAAGGCGTGCACTGCCGCATCCGCTTCTGACGCGGCGGCCTGCCCGTTGCGCGAAGGACTGGGTCGCAGCCGCGCGATGACACCGATCCGTTATGCGGATTGGAAAGCGGCCGTTTCCGGCGCATACAGCGGCTCTCTGTGAAGAACATAGGACGCTCACATGTCTCGTCCCGCGACCCGCGTTACCGTCACCGGCGCTGCCGGCCAGATCTGCTACGCGCTCCTCTTCCGCCTCGCCCAGGGCGACGTCTTCGGCCGTGATCAGCCGATCATCCTGCAGCTGCTCGACCTGCCGCAGGCGCAGGCCGCGGTGCGCGGGGTGGTGATGGAGTTGGAAGACTGCGCCTTCCCGCTGCTGCAGGATGTCGTCATCACCGACGACCCGGCAACCGCCTTCCGCGACGCCGATGCCGCCTTCCTGGTGGGCTCGCGTCCGCGCTCGAAGGGCATGGAGCGCGCCGACCTGCTGACGGCCAATGCCGAGATCTTCAAGGTGCAAGGCCGCGCGCTGAACGAGAACGCGAAACGCGACGCGAAGGTGCTGGTCGTCGGCAACCCCGCCAACACCAATGCCGGTATCCTCTCCGCCTTCGCGCCCGATTTCCCGAAGGAAAACATCACCGCGATGGTCCGGCTCGACCACAACCGCGCGCTATCGCAGCTGGCGGCCAAGGCCGGCGTGCCGGTCTCGACCGTCGAGAAGATGATCATCTGGGGCAATCATTCCCCCACGATGCTCGCCGACTGGCGTTTCGCGACCTCCGGCGGCCAGAGCCTGCCGAAGATGGTGAACGACGAGGCCTGGTATCGCGACACCTTCATCCCGACCGTCGCCAAGCGCGGCGCCGCCATCATCGAGGCGCGGGGTGCCTCCTCGGCGGCCTCCGCCGCCAATGCCGCGATCGACCACATGCGTGACTGGGTGCAGGGCACGAACGGCGGCTGGGTCTCGATGGCCGTGCCGTCCGATGGCGACTACGGCATTCCCGAAGGCATCGTCGCCGGCGTGCCGGTGACCTGCGCGGGCGGCACGTATGAGCGTGTGAAGGGCCTGGAGATCGACAGCTTCACCGCCGAGAAGATCGCGGTGACGGTGAAGGAACTGCAGGACGAGATTTCCGGCGCGCTCGGAAAGTAAGTCACGATACACACAGGCTGCTCGGGTGGGCTGCGGAACACAGTTCACCCCACGGCGCCCAAGGGGTTAGAGCCCGAGGTCGCTCAGGCCCGGATGGTCGTCCGGGCGACGGCCCTGCGGCCAGTGGAACTTCCGCTCGGCCGCCGCGATCGGCAAATCGTTGATGCAGGCGAGCCGCCGCTGCATCAGCCCGTTCTCAGCAAATTCCCAGTTCTCGTTGCCGTAGGAACGGAACCAGTTGCCGCTGTCGTCGTGCCATTCATAGGCGAAGCGCACGGCAATCCGGTTGCCGGTATAGGCCCATAGTTCCTTGATCAGCCGGTACTCCAGCTCGCGCGCCCATTTGCGGGTGAGGAAAGCTTCGATCTCGGCGCGCCCGGTGATGAATTCGGCGCGGTTCCGCCACTGGCTGTCGGGGGGTATAGGCGAGCGCCACCCGTGCCGGGTCGCGGCTGTTCCAGCCATCCTCGGCGCTGCGCACCTTCTGCGCGGCGGCCTCGGCCGTCGTGAAAGGGGGCAGGGGCGGGCGTGGGGCATCGGTCATTGGAACCTCCTAGGGTGGGTGCGCTTCGGAACCCACCCTAAAATGCAGCCTCACCCCGCAGCGAGGCTGAGCGGCAGATAGCCGAAATGCTCCAGCACGCGGTGGGTGCCCTCCCAAATCATTTTCAGCGCCACGAAGAGCACGACGGCGAGGCCGGCCCAGGCGATCCAGCGGCGCTTCTCCAGCTGTGTCGCGATGACGCTGGCGGCCACGCCCATCAGTACCACCGAAATCAGCAGGCCGAGGGCCAGGATCCAGGGATGCTCGTGCGCAGCACCTGCGACCGCTAGCACGTTGTCCAGGCTCATCGAGATGTCGGCGAGGGCGATCTGCATCGCCGCCTGCAGCGGCGTCTTTGTCACCGCGGCCGTGCCGTCCTCGGCATGAGCGGCCTTGTGCCGGAGTTCGCGGAACATCTTCCAGCAGACCCAGAGCAGCAGGATGCCGCCCGCCAGGGTCAGGCCGACGATCGCCAGCAGCTTAAGGGCTACCAATGCCATGCCGATGCGCACCAGCACGGCGAAGCCGATGCCGGCGAGGACGGCGATGCGCTTCTGATGGGGGGCGAGGCCGGCGACGGCGAGGCCGATGACGACGGCATTGTCTCCCGCCAGCACCAGGTCGATCATCAGCACCTGGGCGAGGGCGGCAATTTGGGAAAGCAGGGTTGCTTCGGTCATTTCCCTTCATCTGAAGGGCAGGCCATGCTTGTCAATGTCCGCCGCCGGGGTTAGGGCGGCGCCTGAGCCGCTTTCCCGGAGATATCATCATGGTCCCTCGTTATTCCCGGCCGGAAATGGCCGCCATCTGGGCGCCCATCAACCGCTACCGCATCTGGTTCGAGATCGAGGCCCTGGCCGCCGAGGGCATGGCCATGGTCGGCGCCGTGCCGGAGGAAGCGGCCCGCACCATCCGTGAGCGGGGTGCGCCGATGCTCGCCGCCATGACCGAGGCGGACGTCGCGAAGATCGACGAGATCGAGAGCGTGACGCGGCATGACGTCATCGCCTTCCTCACCTGGCTCGCAGAGGGTGTGGGTCCGGACAGCCGCTTCGTCCATCTCGGCATGACGAGTTCGGACGTGCTCGACACCTGCCTCGCGGTGCAGCTGACCCAGGCGACGGACATCCTGATCGCCGATGTCGATGCCGTGCTGGCGGCGCTGAAGAAGCAGGCCTTCGCCCACAAGCACACGCTGACCATCGGCCGCAGCCACGGCATCCATGCCGAGCCCACCAGCTTCGGCCTGAAGATGGCCGGGCACTACGCTGAATTCGCCCGCAACCGGGAGCGCCTTGTCGCGGCCCGGCGCGAAATCGCCACCTGCGCGATTTCGGGCGCCGTCGGCACCTATGCCCATCTCGACACGCGGGTGGAGGATTACGTCGCCGAGAAGCTCGGCCTTGCCGCCGAACCTGTCTCAACCCAGGTCATCCCACGGGATCGCCACGCCGCCTGGTTCTCGGCGCTGGCCGTCGTCGCCTCGGGCATCGAACGTCTGGCCGTCGAAGTCCGCCACCTGCAGCGCTCGGAAGTGCGTGAAGCGGAGGAGTTCTTCCATGCCGGGCAGAAGGGCTCCTCCGCCATGCCGCACAAGCGCAACCCGGTGCTGAGCGAGAACATCACCGGCCTCGCCCGCGTGGTGCGCGCGGCCGTGGTGCCGGCGCTCGAGAACGTCGCCCTCTGGCACGAGCGCGACATCAGCCATTCCTCGGTGGAGCGGGTCTTCGCGCCCGACGCCTCCATCGCGCTCGACTTCGCCCTGCAGCGCTTGGCCTCGATGATGGACAAGCTGCTCGTCTACCCCGAGCGGATGGCCGCGAATATCGAATCCTTAGGCGGCGTCGTGCATAGCGGCGAGGTTCTGCTGGCGCTCGCCCGGGCCGGCATCCTGCGGGAGGACGCCTATCGCATCGTCCAGAAGAACGCGATGGAGACATGGACGAAGCTCGGCAGGCCGGAAGGCCGCTCCTTCCGTGAAAACCTCGATGCGGACCCCGAGGTCGCAGGCCGCGTTCCCGCCGCCGTGCTGGACGAGGCGATGGACGCGCGCATGCATCTGAAGGCGCTGGACGCCCTCTATACCCGTGTTTTCGGCGAGGCGGGCCCAGCCGCTTGATTCGTTAACGAAACGAAAATATAAAGGGGCAGCGGAGAGACGCGGAGCCAAAAGGAGGCCGGGCGGACCATGCCGCGTCGCAGCCTCGATGCCGTCCTGACGGGTTCCGACCCGCACCGTCTCTCCGCGCCCCATCCTGCCGTGGTCGTGGCGGCGGCCGATTTCGTGGCCGTCGCCGGTGCCGGCCTGCTGTGCCGGGGGCTCAATCCCGCGGGTCATGCCGCCCATACCCCGCGCGAGCTGGTGGTTGTTCTGGTCACCGCCGGCCTCGCCGTCCTGCTGTTGCACCGTCGCTGCGTGACGGGGCAGGGGGCGCAGCCGGCTCGGGGCGTGGAGGCGCTGCTTTGCCTCGCCCATGCCTTCGCCCTGCTGCTGCTGGCACTGCTCTTCTGGGAGCAGGTGATGAGCTTCCATCTTGGGGCCGGCGCCCCCCCGGAAGCGGATGCCATCCTCGCCAGCAACCGCAACTGGCTCTTTGCCTGGGCGGTGACGGCACCGCTTCTGCTCGCGCTCACCCGGGCGACGGTCGCAGCCTTCCCCGCGCGCCAGACGAGCCCGCCGCCCGCGCGCCGGGCGGTGGTGGTGGGCGATGCCGCAGGGGCCGCGCGCCTGGCCCGCGCCCTGGCGCGCGGGGGACCTGGCCCCGCCTTGGAGATTGCGGGCGCGCTCATTCTGACGCGGTGGGAGGAGGCGGGCGCGCCGCCCGCCGGCTGGCCGCGGCTGCAGGGCCTCGCTGCACTGCGCCGCACGGTGGCGCAAGGGGAGGCCGACCTGTTGCTGGTGGCCTTGCCGCAGCGGGCGGACCGCTCCATCGCCGCCCTCATGCGCGTGATGGCAGGGCTCGCGCTGGACATCTGGCTCGCGCCCGACATCGCCCGGCTCTATGCCGCACCGGCCCGGCTCTCGCCCCTCGGCGGTCTGCCCTTCCTGCACCTTCAGGAGCGGCCCATCGCCGGACGCGCCGCCGTCGTCAAACGCGCCGAGGATCTGGCCCTCGGCCTGCCTTTGCTGCTGATGGCGGCCCCCCTGATGCTCGCGATCGCCGTCGCGATCCGGCTGAGTTCCCCGGGGCCTGCGCTCTTCGTGCAGCCGCGTCTGGGGCTGAACCGCAGCATCATCCAGGTGCGCAAGTTCCGCACCATGACGCGCGAGGCCAGCGACCCCGCGGGCGCGCGGCAGACCGTGGCGGGCGATGCGCGGGTGACGCCGCTCGGCCGCGTTCTTCGGCGCAGCAGCCTGGATGAACTGCCGCAGCTGCTCAACGTCGTCGGCGGCAGCATGTCCCTCGTCGGGCCACGGCCACATGCGCTCGGCAGTTGTGCGGCGGGGCGCCCCTTCGCCGAAGCGGCAGCGGACTATGCGGCGCGCCATCGGGTGAAACCGGGCATGACCGGCTGGGCGCAGGTGCAGGGCTGGCGCGGGGAGACGGATACGGCGGAGAAGCTCCGCCAGCGTGTCGCGCATGATCTGCATTACATCGCGCACTGGTCGCTCTGGCTCGATCTGCGCATCCTGGCGCTGACGCTGCGCGCCATGTGGCGTGGCGAGGGAGTGTAGAGCCGCGCCGTTCTTGCGATGCGCCGTCAAACATCGGCAAATGGCGGCATGCATCATCCAAAGACATCGCGGCCGCGGCCGCGGCCCGCCCGGCCGGCACCTGCGGCTGGTCCGCCGGTTGAGCGCGGCAGCCGGCTCTTCACCCTGGCACTCTACGCCTGGTTCTTCGGCGCCTATGGTCTCGTCGTCTGGGGCGTGGTGTCGGATCGCGGGCCCTGCGCCTTTCTGCTGGACTGGCAGCGGGCGGCCTTCGGCGGCTCCAGCCTGGTGCTCGGCGCGCTTCTTGGGGCCGTGGTCGTTTTCTGGGGCCCGTCCCTGCTCGGCAGGATTGCGGGCCGCCTCTCGCCCGCAAGCCCCGCGGTCGCGCGCTACAACCAGTTGATGCGGCTCGCCATGATGTCCCGCAGCGAGGCCGCGGCCCGCGCGCGCATGGTCTGGAACGGGATGGATGACGGGGCCAGGCGGCGGATGGTGACCCGCCGCCGCAACGCGGCGTTGATCGTCGCGGCCGTGCTGCTGGTGGGCACCGCTGCCGTCAACCTCTATGTTACCCGCAGCGCCAGTGCCGATGCCGGACAGCCGCTTCGGCCGGTGATGCTCGGCGGATCTGCCCCCCTGCTTCCAGAAGGTGCCACGCCCTGGGTGCGCGTCCTCGGCGCGCATCCTGTGATGGAAGCCGCGATGCAGCGCGACTACTCCATCCGCGGCACGCCCTACCGGGATTACTATACGCCGCTGGTGCCGGAGGCCTGGACGCCGGGCAGCCCGATCGCTCTTCTGGAGAAGGACGAAACCTTTCCCGACCTGCACCGCCCGCAGGACATCCCCGATCCGCCCGGCGCGATCGAAGGCGTGTTGTCGGACGGCGGGCCGCGGCCCGAGGTCGAGGCCTTCTTCCGGCGCCAGGGCTACGCCGTGGACGACCGGACGCTGGTCCTGACCCGCAAGCCGCTGCATGGCGTGATCCCGGGCGAGGACCCGTTCCTCGGCGGCTTCATCTGGTACATGGGCGGCATGCTGACGCTGATGGCGCTGCTGGTGGCTGGGCTCACCGAGCGGCAGCGCCGTCGGATCTAGCGCGCTTCACGCCTCGCCCAGCCGGGACCGCGCCTCCGCCGTCACGGGTGTAAACAGATTGACGAGCCGGCCGTCCGGGTCGGCCAGCAGCATCGACCGGTTGCCCCAGGGCATGGTGGTCGGCGGCTGCAGGACAGGGAGGCCCGGGGCGGCGAGCCGGGCTGCTTCGGCGTCCACCTCCGCGACGCGGAATTCGATGATAGCCGAGCCGGCGGTGCCGGGGACGATCGGAAGGTCCCCGAACAGCGCCAGCGTCTCCGCCGCGGCGATGGCGAGCGTGCCGCCCGCGCTCGGAAGTTCAGCGAAAACCGGCGCGCGCCAGAGCGGGGTCAGCCCCGTGACCTTGGCGTAGAAATCCACCAGGCGATGGATGTCCGTCGTGACGAGACGGGTGGAGGCGAAGGTCGGCATCTGTGTGCTCCCAGGAATGGCCTGCTTGTTCTAGGCCGGTGCTGCTGACAGCATGGTGTCAGCAGTGAGGGCTTTCGATGCGCCGCGCCGACCGGCTGTTTCAGATCATCCAGATCCTGCGGCGGTCCTCCCGGCCGGTCACGGCGAAGGCGCTGGCGGCCGAACTCGAGATCTCGCCCCGTTCAGTCTATCGGGACATGGCCGATCTCATGGCGCAGCGCGTGCCGATCCAGGGTGAGGCGGGCATCGGCTATCTGCTTGGCCGGGATTTCGACATGCCGCCGCTGATGCTGACGCCGGATGAGCTGGAGGCGGCGATGCTCGGCGCGCAGTGGGTCGCGGAGCGCGGCGATGCGGTGCTGGCGCAGGCGGCGCGGGATCTCATCGCCAAGCTCAACGCGGTTCTGCCCGGACATCTGCAAGCCGTCATCACCGATCCGGCGACCGGGCCGCTGCCGCCGCTGGAGCAGAGCATCGACCGCATCGACATGGCGCGGACGCGTCTCTGGATCCGCCAGGGGCGGAAGATCCGCCTGCGCTACCGCGATCAGGACGGAAAAGAGAGCGAGCGCGTCATCTGGCCGGTCGTCATCGGCTATGCCGAGGCGGTGCGGCTGGTGGCGGGCTGGTGCGAGACCCGGCAGGATTTCCGTAGCTTTCGCAGCGATCGCATCGTCGACGCCGTCTTCCTGGAGGAACGGCACAGCATGCGCCCGGCCGTTCTGCGCGCCGAATGGCAGCGCCATCTTGCCCTCCGCCGCGCGGCGCGGCCCATCAAACCGTAACGATCGGGCCGCTCACAGTCCCCAGATGCCCCATTTTATGTTGCAGCTCTGCGACTGCCGCACGGCCTGTCGGCACCGTACAGGACCGGTTCAGCTGTCATCAGCGCCGAGGCAAATCGGCAGACTCCTGCGGAAAACAGGAGCGAGCGTGTTGTGCTGCAACTCCGGTGTTAACGATGTCTCGCAACGAGGTCGACTGCCGATGGCATCATCCGTCTTATGTATCTCGTTTCTTGAACGAACCGTTTCTCTATATCTGAAGGCATTGGGTCTGTCTTGGCCTGTTGACTGTTTTTGCGCTCTCCGTTCTGAAGAAGAAAAAGCGTTCTTAACGGGTGCTGCATGTCAACACGGGGGGAGCGGTTGCAGACGGCCATGGTTGCTCGAGGCATCCGGAAACAGATTGTGCTTGCGTCGCAGCTTGGTGTGAATGAAAGCGCTGTCAGCCGCTGGCAGCAAGGCGCCGGTCTTTCCCTTGATCATGCCATCAAGCTTTGCGAGGCGTTGGATATCTCGCTGGATTGGCTGATTCTCGGCCGTGGCAGCATGGATCAGCATCGGCGCGATACGCTGGCTTCGAAGAATCCAGATGAAATCGTTGACCTAGAGAATTTGCCGCCATCAATCGTTGCGGCCTTCTATGCTCTCGCGGAGTGCATAAGAGCGGAGATCGTGAAAGCGGAGTAGAAATTGCGCTAGGTGCATGAGGGTGAGCGCAACTTGCGCACCGCGCAAGTAAACGTACTTTATTCGTAACGAACGCGCTGATAGAACGAGGACGCGGAATGAAAAGAACCAAACGTCCAGGCCTCTATTGCGGTGACAAGCCTTCATTTCGTAGAAAAAAAGAGAAGATTAAGAGGCCGGGCGACCGAAAGGACATGCGTCATGGTTGCGTACTATATCTTCGAGCGGATCGATGAAGCCAAGCTGACGGCGGCTGATGCGAAAGAGGACGTCAGGAAGGCAGGTTTCGACGCCAATCAATTCACCTATGTCGAGGACGACAAGAAGGTGAAGGTGACGCCCGCAGGGCCCACCGCCCCCTATCTGCCGCCGAGCACGGTGGCGCACGGTACCAAGCCGAAAATCAACGTCACGGTCGTGGATTAGGGCGCCCTATTCGTCCAGTCGCACGTTCCACACGCAGAGAAAACACCGGCGCATCCTGCGCCATTTCGAGGACAAGCCAATGTCGACGCTCATCACCATCAATGTCATCAACAACAGCACGCAGAATCACAGCTTCTACTTCTTCCAGGAGCCCGCGAAATACACGGGCGGCGTCAAGCCCTATTCCAACAGCCTCTACAGCGCGGCGCTCGCACCCTACAACGATCCTGTCAGCGGCGGTGGCTCGCTGACCTTCCGTGCGAACATTCAATTCGTCGCCGGCGTGCAGCAGTCCGACAATGCCGTGCCGCCTGTCGGGCAGAGCTCCGGCTATGGCACGGCCACCAAGCCAATCGACCTGACGCTTGCGGACGGCACGCCGACCAACAACTCGACACTGATGGCGATATCGACCTCTGGCGGGCTCGGCCTCAGCGCGCCGAAATTCACCCCCGGCGTCCAGGCAGGAGCTTTCCGCATCACCACGCCGAGCTACAATGCCAATGCCAACAACTATTTCGCGGGTTCCGCCGTGCAGCTCGGCAACGGCAGCTTCGTGCTGTCGAATTTCGTGCTGGCCAGCCCCGCCGCCAATATCGACGCGCAGCCCATCCTCAAATACTACGTCGCCGTCGGTGATTATGTCGCCGGCAGCGTCATGAACTTCACGACCAGCTCGGTCGCGGCCGCGCTCTGCGATGCAACCCAGGGCAAGGTCGCCTTCAACGTCTCCTACGATGCGTCTGGTAACTGGTCGGTGACCTGACAGCGCGGCCGTCTCGAACGCCTGGGGCAGCGCGCATGCCGGGGCGCTCTGTTTCCATCCGTCTACGGGTGGAAACAGCCGCCTCGGCCTCTCCGGGGCCAGCAGAAGGACTATCTTGTGCCGTGACGACGATCACCATCAACATCCAGAACGATAGTCCGGCGACGCAGAACTTCCTGTACTTCATCTCGCCGGTCAGCAGCGGCAGTGGCGCGCCCGCCTATTGCACCAGCCTCGGGACAGCCGCACTCGGCAATTACGCGCAGACCGGCACGATCCTCACCTTCATGCTCAACTTCGAATATCGGGCGGGTGTGCAGCAGGCCTACAGCTTGCCCGCGGCCGGCCAGCAATCGGGCTTCTACTCGGCAAGCCAAAGGGTTTCGCTTTCGGCGGGCGACGGCACCACCAACTGTGCGACGACAATGGTGCTCAATCCACTGAGCCTGTTACCCGCGACGCCCGCGGCCTCCGTGCCAAAGGGCATGTTCCGCATCACCACACCGAGCTATGACAGCAGCGCCTTGACCTACAATGCCGGCACTGCCTTGCGGACGTCCGCTGGCGGCGTCGTCCTGCCCGGCTTCGTCGTCGCTTCTCCCAGCATGAACATCGACCTGCGGCCCGTGAGGAGCTTCTGTGTCGCAATTGGCATCGCCGCCACGGGCATCGTCATTCTGCCGAGCGATTTCCTCAATACCGCGACCTGCGACGCCACCACCTATACCAGCTTCGAAGTCATCTACAGCGCCGCAGGTACCTTCACGGTCAAAGGCTATGTGGATACCGGCATGTCCACCAAATCCGTCCCCGCTGCAGCACCCTCGCCCGAGACGTCCTCCAGCCAGACGGCACCGAAGCGCATCGTCGTGACGCTCTAGGCGACCCGCCCCAACCCATCCATCCATCCATCGAAAGAACTTCCATCATGACTGACCTGGTGCTGAATGCGATCTATCTGCAATATGCTAAAGGTAACAGAACCGGCACAACGCTGATGGTGCAGTTCGCAGACTACAAGGGCCGGCATGACTTCATTCTCGGAGACGACAGTGCCGCCTGGTCTATCGAGACGAGACAGACAAACTGCACCGGCAACACGATATGCAAGATTACGACCACGACGGCTGAGGAGGGGGTGCTGATCAAACCTTTGTCGGAGCTTACCTGGATCGCCAACACCGCGTCTGACCTTTTCACGATTGACGGTGACGATTACAAGATCACCTTCACTCAGCCCTGATGAACGGGCGAGGCGGCGGGTTGCCAGAGGTTGATGACGCCGCGCGTTGGTGCAAAGCTCCTGTGGCGATGCAGCAGGAGATGGCGGACCATGGCCCATGAACTCACCGCCCGGACGGCGGCGGGTGCCAATTCGCTGGGGGAGGTCGATGCCACCGCGCTGCGCGAGGCGCGGGTGGATCTCGCGGCCGCCTTACGCATGGCAGCGCGCCTCGGGCTCGAAGAAGGGATCTGCAATCACTTCTCCGCCATGGTGCCGGGACGGGACGATCTTTTCCTCGTCAACCCGTACGGTCTCGCCTTCCGCGAAGTCACCGCCTCCAGTCTTCTGGTCTGTGATTTTCATGGCAACGTTCTGGAAGGCGAGGGCGCGCCGGAAGCGACGGCCTTCTACATTCACGCCCGGTTGCACAGGCAATGCCCGCGGGCGCGCGTCGCCTTCCACACTCACATGCCCTATGCGACGGCACTGAGTATGGTGGAGGGCGAGCCCTTCGTCTGGGCCGGACAGACGGCGCTGAAGTTCTACGGCCGTACCGCGATCGACGACGCGTATAACGGCCTCGCACTCGACGAGCGCGAGGGCGACCGCATCGCGGCAAGCCTCGGCGCAGCCGATATTCTGTTCCTGCGCAACCACGGCGTGATGGTGACGGCGCCGAACATCGCCGAGGCCTGGGACGACCTCTATTATCTGGAGCGCGCGGCGGAGGTGCAGGTGAAGGCGCACTCCATCGGGCGGCGGCTGATGCCGGTGCCGGCTGAGATTGCCGCCCGCACGGCGGCGCAGATTCGTGCGGGCGACGCCGAGAGCGCGCGCCTGCACCTCGAAAGCGTCAAGCGCCTGCTCATGAAGGTCGAGCCCGAATTCGCGACCTGAGGGAGGAGCCCGGCCCTCCACCAACCCCCGCGCCCGGCAGGCAGGGCGGTCTGTTGACTTCCCGGCAGGCTGACCTTACGCTTTCGACATCATCTCGGGGGGCTCGCGCCGATGTCTTTCTGTTGTTGAACGCCGTCCTTTGATCCTGCCGCGCGCAGGATGGATGCCGTCGACAACCGGCCGCCGTGCGGCCTCGAAAGACACCAAAATGCCCGAGACCGCCTCCGTTTTGCCGCCTCAGCACGTCATTCAAGCCACTCTGCGGTGTCGCTGTTCCGCCTTCTGACAGCTGCTGCACCGCGTCGCTTCCGTTTGACCGTTGAAGGAACTCGGCTATGTCCCAGTCCCGTCTGGCCGTATCGCCCCCGCATCATCGTGCTGCGTCGACCCTGATCGCGCCGCCTGCCGCTGCTTGCGCGCGTGCGCGTGTGGTCCAGAGATGGGCCGGTCGGGCGATGCGGGGGGCCACGACCCGGTTCGGCCATGCGGCCGAACGCCTGCCTATGCCCGCCCTTCTGAGACGGCATCTGTCCAAGGGCGAAGCCGCCTTCATTCTCGCGGCCTATGCCATTCCGCTGCCGGGCACCGGCCTCGTCGCCGCTGCCATCGTGGGGGGCAAGATCGGCTGCCGCCATCTGCACAGCCGCTGGACGGGGCGCGGCGCCACCCGTGCCTACGGCGGCTGACCCATGAGCAAACGGCCTCTCACCAGCGGCGAGATCCGGCTCGCGCAAGACCTCTTCGCAGACGCGATCCAGTACTCGGCCGTCCGCGTCTATGATCGCGGCTTCGCCTTCCTCAATGTCATCGGCGACATGTCCTATGCCGGCCATCTCTATTTCCCGATGCGCTACCGTGACGATTTCTCGCGAACGGCCTTGGCGGAACAGCGGCTCTTCATCCATGAGCTGGTCCATGTCTGGCAGTATCAGCACAACGTCCTGAACCTGGCGCTGGCCGCGCTGCGCGAGGGCGTGAAGCACCGCTTCCAGTATCGAAAGGCCTATCTCTTCCGTCTCGAACCGGGGCGGGACCTGCTCGATTACGGGATGGAGCAGCAGGCCGCCATCGTCGAAGCGTATTTCCTGCGGCGGCACGGCGGCGTTTCGATGGGGCGCTGCCTCAATGAAGATGAGGAGACGCCGGCCTTGCTGGAGGGCGTGCTGCAGAACTTCCTGGAAGATCCCAGCTACCCACGGCGCTTGGGCCCCGCGCCTGCGCTGGCTTCGGAGACACCCGGCCGGCTGCAGCCCGATGCGGCGTGACGGCGCAGCGCATCGCCCGTCCTCCGCGCGAGAAAATCTGTCCGCAGAAACGGTTCGCCCATTCCGCGGTGTCTCAGGGAGGATTGCGCAACTCCCGCGCGTGAGGCACGCTTTCGTCCTCTCGCAAGGAAATGACGATGGCGCGTCCAGCTTCGATCGCGTGTGCGGCCGCCATTCTGGCAGCCTGTCTATCGGGCCCGGTGATGGCGCAGAATGCGCCGCCACAGGCGACGGCTACCGTCACTGTGACGCAGATGCGGGAGAGCATTACCCTGCCGGCGCCGCGCGCCGTGGCCCCGCCGCCGCAGCAGCAGATGATGACACAGACCGCACGCCTCGCCAAAGCCAAGGAAATCGTCATGCACAAGACGACGACGGCTGGCGAGACGATGCTGATCGCCCGGCCTGCCTCTCTCGCGCCCGACTGCACGCCGCTGGGCGACGTGGATGCGAAGGTGATCCTGCCGCCCGGCCACGGCAAGGTGAGTATCACCGCTGGGACGGCCTTCCCGAATTATGCGCCGGGCGATCCGCCTTACGCCTGCAATAGCCATCGCAGCCCGGCGACCATCATCGCCTATCAGGCGAAGCCGGGCTATGTCGGGCAGGACGAAACGAAGGTGCAGATCTTCTTCCCCGATGGGGACGCGCCGCTGCTCGTCGTGCACATCACCGTCGACTAGATGGCGCTCTGCCGCATGGGGCGGCCGGAGGGAGGGCGGGCCGCGGCCCGCCCCAGGGCGCGGCTCAGCCGACGCCGAGCAGTTCGACGTCGAAGATCAGCGTCGCGTTCGGCGGAATGACGCCGCCGGCGCCATGGGCGCCATAGCCATGCTGGGGTGCCAGCACCAGGGTGCGCCGGCCGCCGACACGCATGGTGGCGACGCCGAGATCCCAGCCTGAAATCACCTGCTGCACGCCGATGGTGAACTGGAAGGGCTTGCCGCGATCGCGCGAGCTGTCGAATTTGCGGCCGGGCTTACCGCCATCGTCCAGCCAGCCGGTGTAATGCACCGTTACCTTCTGGCCAGGGCTCGGCTGTGCGCCGTCACCCACCACCTCGTCGCGGTAGCGCAGGCCCGGATGCAGGGTCATGTAGTCTTCGCTCATGGTCGAAACCTCCCTTGCCGCGCGGCCAGGATGCGCGCGGAATGCCGTTGATCTAGCCAACCTGTTTCTTCGCGTGCCGGCCGCGAGCGAGTTCGGTGACGACGCCATGCAGGGTGCGTAGTTCCTGCTCCGTCACCTCGCCGCGTTGAAACAGATGGCGAATGTTGCGCACCATGCCGGGCCGCTTCTGTTCGTTGCGCAGGAAACCGCAGTCGTCCAGCTCGCGTGTCAGATGACCCAGGAAATTCTCGAGCTCGCCCTTCGTCGCGACGCGCGTTTCATTCGTCATCAGCTCCCGCGGGGATGACGGCTCATCCGCCATCCACCACTCATAGGCCATCACCATCACGGCCTGCGCGAGGTTGAGGGACATGAAGGCGGGGTTGAGCGGGTAGCGCACCAGCATGTCGGCATGGGCCATGTCGTCATTCTCGAGCCCAGCCCGCTCCGGCCCGAAGAGGATGCCGGCGCGCAGGCCCGTGGCCGTCACGGCACGCAGTTCCGCGGCCGCGCCGCGCGCGGTCAGGATCGGCTTGATGATGTGGCGCGGGCGAGGGCAGGTGGCGGCCACATGGTGCAGGTCGGCCACCGCCTCGGCCACCGTGTCGAAGACCTCCACCGCCTCCAGGATGCGGTCGGCGCCGGAGGCCATCCGCCAGGCGCGATCCTGCGGCCAGCCGTCGCGCGGGGCCACGAGGCGGAGGTGGAAGAGGCCGCCATTGGCCATGCAGCGGGCGACCGAGCCGATATTGTCGGCGAGCTGCGGCCGCACCAGGATGACGACGGGGCTATTGCCGATAGGGCCGATCTCGGCCCCCGCCTCCCGCCCGGTCACGGGGCGCTGTCCGCCCGGCGCCAGGTGGTGCCGGCAGGCCCATCCTCCAGCACGATGCCCTGCGCGAGCAGGGCAGCGCGGATGGCATCGGCGCGCGCGAAATCCCGCGCCTTGCGGGCGGCCAGCCGTTCCGCGATGGCGGCGTCCACCGCCGCCGCATCCACGCCGCCCTGGAACCAGGCTTGTGGCTCGGCCTGCAGGATGCCGAGCACTCGGCCCGCCGCATGGAGGCCGGCCGCGGCCAGAGCATCCCCGGCCATCGCGCGGTCCGCGAGATGATGCAGCGCGGCAATGGCGGCCGGGGTGTTGAGGTCGTCGCAGAGCGCCGTCATCACCTCGTCCGGCACGGCGGATGGCGCTTCGGCGAAAGCCGGGGCATGGCGGGAAAGCGCGCGGTAGAAGCGGTCGAGCTCACGCCGCGCCTCGACCAGGCCGGCCTCGGTGAAATCCACCGCCGCACGATAATGGCTGCGCAGCAGCAGAAAGCGCACGGCTTCGCCGGGGGCGAGGCTCAGCACCTCCGCCACCGTGCGGAAATTGCCGAGCGACTTCGACATCTTCTCGCCGTTCACCAGCAGCATGCCGTTGTGCATCCAGACGCGGGCGAAGCGGCTGCCGGGGAAGGCGCAGCAGCTTTGGGCCATTTCGTTCTCGTGGTGCGGAAACAGCAGATCGCCGCCGCCGCCATGGATGTCGAAATCCTCGCCCAGATACCGCCAGGACATGGCGGAGCATTCGATGTGCCAGCCCGGCCGCCCATGGCCCCACGGGCTGTCCCAGCCCGGCATCCCGGCATCGGAGGGCTTCCACAGCACGAAATCGCCCGCATCACGCTTGTAGGGGGCCACCTCCACCCGGGCGCCGGCGATCAGCTCCTCCCGCGAGCGGCCGGACAAGTGCCCGTATTGCGGGTCGCTGGCGACCGCGAAGAGCACGTGGCCCTGGGCCTCATAGGCGTGGCCATGTGCGATCAGCTTTTCGATGATCGTGATCATCTGCGGAATGTTGTCGGTCGCGCGCGGCTCCACGTCGGGCGGCAGGGCGCCGAGGGCCGCCATGTCGTCATGGAAAAAGCGCGTCGTCTCTTCCGTCAGCGCGGCAATGGAGATGCCGAGCTCCGCCGCCCGGGCGATGATCTTGTCCTCCACATCCGTGATGTTGCGGACATAGGTCACTTTCGGGAACATCTCCCGCAGTAGGCGGGCCAGCACGTCGAACACCACGACGGGCCGGGCATTGCCGAGATGCGCGCGGTCATAGACCGTCGGACCGCAGCAATAGAAGCGGACGTGCTGCGGGTTGAGCGGCCGGAAAACCTCTTGCCGGCGGGTCAGGCTGTTATGGAGCGAGAGAACGTGCATCCCGGCCTTTTGCCGGGAGAGCGGGCCGCCTGCAAGCGGCCCGCCGGCAAGGGAGGCGCGCGCCGCGCCTCCCCTGGCTCAATAGCCGTAACGATAGCCGTAGACGTAGCCCGGGGGCGGCGGGGGCGGGGCATAGTAATAGCCATAGGGCCGCGGGGCCCACTCGTGGTGCCAGTGATGGCGCCATTCGGGGCGGTATTCGTCCCGCCACTCATGGCGCCAGCGGTGATGCCAGCCGCCGCCATTGCCGTAGCCGTCCCAATCCGCCTGGATCACCTGGGCGCCAACTGTCGTGGCCGCCTGAGCGGTCGGGCTGGCGATGGCAGGCAGCGCCAAGGCCAGGGCGCCGATCGCGACGGTGGAAATGAAGAGCCGCATTGCGGAACCTCCTGTTCTATGCCCAGGAGTCTGGCGATGGCTGATGGCGCGACGGTTGCGGCGGCGTGGCGAAAGCAAGGCGCCCGATCACGATATCGCGTGAGGGGAGGGCGCAGGCCCTGGGTCAGGGGGCGACGCGCCGTGCCCCGGCGAGCGCCGCCCGTCCCGCGAGATGCGCACGCAGGCGCGCGATCTCCGGCCCGGTCACACGGAGAGGGGCATAGGCCAGCGCCTCGCTCGTCAGCACCGCGTCGGGCCGGTCGCGGCCCCAGACTGGATGCAGCGCGGTGGCCCCTTCGGCCGCCAGAAAGGCGCTGCGGTCTCCGGTATCGAGATAGCTCTCGACTGCCAGGTCTTCCGCGAAGATCACCGCGTGCTCTTCCAGTTCCACGTGGAAATACTGCACCGTCTCCGCCGGCATCTGGCGGATGCTGGTGCCGTTGACGAGGTGCTTGACGGGGATGAGCACACCCTCGCTCCACACGGCATGATCAGGCGAGAGCAGGAGCGGGCGGCTTGGCACGCCCTCGGCGAAGGCGCCGGCGGCGATGCGGATGGGGCGCACGGCCTCGGGCGCCGGATGCCGCCGGCACTCCACCATACGGCTGCCGATCCAGATGACGGGCGCGAGGCTGCCATCCAGCCGCCGCACGCGGTCCCCCACCGCGAGCGTCTCTACCGGCCGTGCGCCGTCCTCGGTCTCGATCCGTGTGCCAGACACGAAACAGGGCGCGTTGCTGACGGTGATGAGGGTGCCGCGGTCGGTCACGTCTTGCGCCACCGAGAAGTGAGCGTTGGTGTAGTCACCGGCCATGGAAATGACCGTGGTTTGCCCACCTTCGACGATCACCACCTGACCCGGCTCGCCGACGGCGAAGGCGCCGGGCACATAGGTCAGCTGTTCCAGATGGAGGGAGTTTCCATCCCCGAAACCACTGATCGTGACGCCAACCGTGTCGCTCACAACGTCGAGCGTGCCGTGATCGGTAAAAATTACGGATCCGGACAGAATTCCATGATTGAAGAACGTGCCTGATCCTCCGATGGTCAGGTTATTGACGACGTCGTTCGGGTTCGAAAAGACCAGGCCTCCGCCGACGATCGTCAGATTGTCGATTTCCATCGGGCTTGCATTCGGAATGGCGGGAGGCGATGACAGGTCCAGCCTGCCGCCGACGACGATGCCGTGAACCACACCGGTCACATCGGCGGAAGCACCATCCTCGAGAACCACGCCCGTTGCGGTTGCGCCGTTTGCAATCGTCAAATGGCCGCTGCTGCTGACGGTGATGGTGGCGGCGCTGGCGCCGCTCGAGACGGTCAGCGTGTAGGCGCTGTCGACCGTCATGTCGCTCACGACCTGGCCGGAGCTGATATACGTGCGGATATCGACGGTCGCGCCCGGCTCCGACCGCGTATCGCTCACGGTGCTATTCAGGGCGAGGAGGAGCCCGCCGGACTCGACCGTTGTCCCAACCAGGGTTGTACCCGAGCCGAAAAGAGTGGCGCCCGCGCCCACGGTCGTCGCGCTGGCTGTGCCAGGACCGGAGACATCCATTTGACCGCCAGCAAGGGTCGTCGATATCGCGGTGCCGCTGTCGACCCGGAACTCTCCTTGCGCCTCGACGATCGCACCGCTGACGACCCCGCCGCCCAGGTCGATCTCGCCGCCGGACTGCACATCCGCCGACACCACCGTACCCCCGGAGGCGACGAGGATGTCGATGCCCGAGGTCACGGTGAGACCGCTCAGCATCTCGCCGGACGAGACGTAGACGGTCTCGTGCAGGATGGCACCCGAAGCCGCGGTGATGCCGCTGTTCGTGCCCCAGGCATAGAGTGTGCCGCCGCTGGCGACCGAGGTCACGCTATCGGTGCCGCCGCTGCTGATGGTGAGGACGGCGGCGCTCTGCACCACCGTGTCGATGATGACGCCGCCACTGCTCACGATGCCAGAGGTGACGGGGCCGAGGGTGGTTTCGCTGGCGACACCGCCGTTCTCGACCACGAGGCCGCCGCCGGCGAGGATGGTCGCGTCCAGCGCCGTGCCGCCGCTTTCGACGACGAGACTGGTGCCGAAGCCGATGACCAGGCCGCTTTCGACGCTGCCGCTGGAGATGACGATGGTCTCGTTGGACACGGCGCGCCCCTTGATTGCTGCGGCGCAATCGTTAACGGATTTTTAAGAAACGTCGAGTGGGAAGCGGCCAGCCCGCTTCGGCGCGGCCCGCGCTTGCGGCCGTCACACGCTTTCTTGAAGCCCCGGGGCCCGGCAGCGCGTGCCCCGGGCTTCTCCTTACGCGCGGGCTTGGGCGGGGTAGGCTTCCTGCAGCGCCGGCAGACCCGTCTCCAGCAGGGATTTTAGGTTGGAAAGCACCTTAGGCCAGCCGCCAGATACCGCCTCGATCACCTTCGAAGCAGGGTGGCCGATGCTATGCGTGATGGTGAGCTTCACCGCCCCCTTGGCCTCTTCCAACTCCATGCGGCAGAGCGACGGCCCCTCCGCCTGCAGTTCCGGCCGCTTCTGGTGATGCCAGCGGATCACCAGCCGGTGCGGCGCCTCCGCCTCGAGGATTTCGCCGGAGTCGTAGACATCGCCGGTCTCGGAGAGCAGGCGCCAGGCCGAGCCCGCGCGCCAGTCGCTCTCGCAATGCATGCCGAACCAGTATTGCCGCATCAGCTCGGCATCCGTCAGCGCCGCCCAGACCCGTTCGGGCGTTGCGCGGATATAGGTGACGTAGACGAAGCAACTTTCCGTTTCACTCATGGCCGTCTCCCTCCAGCTTGCGTTTGATCTGTGACAGGGCGCCGAGACGCGGCATATCGAACTGGTTGATCCAGCGTTCGGCGATCTCGTGGATAGGCACGGGGTTGAGGAAATGCAGCTTCTCGCGGCCGCGCCATTGCACCGCGACCAGATTGGCCTCTTCCAGAATGCCGAGATGCTTGGCGACCGCTTGCCGGCTCATCACCATGCTCTCGCACAACTCACGCAGGGTCAGGCCATTCTCGGCCCGCAGCCTGTCCAGCAGGCGGCGGCGCGTCGCATCCGCCAAGGCACGAAAGACGCTGTCCTCTTCCATGCCTCACGGTAGGCAACCAAATGGTTGCATGTCAAGCGCCGATTGTTTCGCTTGGACCTCAGACTGCCGGCCGATAGACCCTGTTAACCTCTGATTCAGCTTCCGCCTAAGGGTATCCTGTCATGCTGCGCCGCATCGGGTCCGTCTGTGCTCTCGCCACCTTGCTGGCGATGAGCGCCTGCAGTGCAGATTCGGGGCTGCCGAAAAACGCAGCCTTTGGTGGACCGGGCGGGACAACGGCGCAGCAAGGGATCGTCGTCGTCGGCATCAGGGTGGTCCGGCCGCCTACCGAACATAGCTTCCTCGTAGGTGATTACGATTCGGCGGCGTGGTTCCTGATGACCTTCCGCGGGGTCGATGAGTCAAACCGTTTCACCCGCGTGACGCGGAGCGTGCAACTCTGCAACCAGACGGAATCGCTCATGGGAATGGCGCGCATCTGCGACCCAACCATCATGGCCCATCGGGTGCTCGAGCTTCCGCCCGGCCGCTACGTGCTGTCGGATTTCGAAGTTCATGAATACAAGATGACGTTGACGACGAGCTTCGCCGGCGGACCGGAAGGGTCGAACGTCACCGGCTTTCATCAACCGCCTCCCGGCGTCCATTCGCTGATCGCCTTCGATGCCGCCCCCGGGACGATCACCTATATCGGCGACTTCAGCTGGGACCCGGGTTCCTTCCCGGCCCGCTGCGTCGTGACACGGGATGATCTTGGGGCGCGGTCCGCTCTGGCCGACTACCCGCTCATCCAGGGACCGATGGTTTTTCAGACACCGCGCTCCATCGCGGTCGCCGCTTATCCGAAGAGCTAGACACGTCCGCGCAGCCCCTCTTCTGTTCGAAACGAATAGCCTCTAAGCTCCGTTATGCTTGGCAGGCATAACGGAGGCGGCATGGAATTGCGGCATCTGCGGTATTTCGTGGCCGTCGCCGAGGAGGGCAGCCTGCTGACGGCGGCCCAGCGGCGGCTGAACACCTCCCAACCTTCTCTGAGTCGGCAGATCAGGGACCTCGAAGCCGAAATCGGCATCCCCCTTCTCGAACGGCAGGCCCGAGGCGTGGCGCTGACCGCGGCCGGCAAAGTGTTTCTCGATCACGCCAAGCTCGCCCTGCTGCAGGTTGACGCGGCGGTGGACGGGGCGCGGCGGGTGGCGCGGCCGGAAAAGCCCGTGCTCGCAATGGGCTTTCTGGTCGGGCTGGAGGTGATGTGGCTGCCCCACCTCTTGCGGATGATCCGGCAGGAGGCGCCCGAGATCGAAATCACCCTGTGCAGCCAGTCGTCCCCGGACCTGGCCCTGTCGTTGATGCGCGGCAAGTTGGACCTCGCCTTCCTCCGCCCCGAGAAACAAAGCCTTGGAGTGTCGTTCAAACTGCTGGCGAAGGAGCCCCTGATCGTCGTGCTGCCCGCGGGTCATCCCTTGGCCGCCCAACGGAAGATCCGGCCGGAGCAACTGGCCCGCGAAAGCTTCGTCAGTTCGTCCCGAACCTCGCCCATCTTGCAGACCGTCATCGAAGACTATGCGCAGCGCACCGGCATCGTACTCAAGCCGCGCTACGAGGCGGAGAACATATCCTCCGCCATGTCTCTCGTGGCCTCCAGCGGTGGGCTCACGCTCGTCCCGCTCTATGCCCAGAACATGCTGGCGCCGAATGTCGTGGCCCGGGCGCTCGAAGGCGAGCCGCCGACGGTGGAACTCATGCTCGGCTACAACGAGGCCAATGCATCGCCGGTACTGCGCCGGCTGTTGGCGCGGCTGGAGGAGCTGATCGGGAACGTGCAGAACCAGAGTATCATCCAATATGCCGAGGTTCAGCATTGACCGCGCAAGGCGGATTTCACGCTCAACCCTCGATGGAGCGGATATCGCCGGGGGCGTCGGTGGTCCAAACCGGCGGATGGCCGATCTGCGCCTTGATTGCCGCGATCACCACCTTGAGGCGGGCGGAGGGCTGAGCCAGCGCGCGCAGCAGCCATATGCCCGTGGGCGTCGCATTCCATTCTTCCCCGCCCAAGGGAATCCGGAGGAGCGTGCCGGCCGCAATCTCCGGCCCCACCACCCAGTCGGCCAGGAAGGCAATGCCCATGCCGGCCTGGGCGGCCAGACGCATCGCCTCGAAATCATCGCAGCGGAACACGGCGGGGGCGCCTGGGCCACTGCCGACGCGGTGCCCGAGGACATCGGACCAGCCGAGAAGATCGGAACCGTGAAGCTTGTCGATCAAGCGATGGCCGGCAAGATCGTCGGCGCTCTCCGGGCATCCCGCCCGTGCGAGGTAGCTGGGGCTCGCCACCAGCAGCCGTCTTTGATCGGCGAGGCGCGTCGCGATCAGCCCGCTATCGGCGAGATCCCCGATGCGGATCACGGCATCGAGGCGCTCCAGCACCGGGTCGGCGAGCCGCTCCGTCAGGTCCAACGCGACCTGCAGGTCCGGATGTGCCGCCATGACGGCCTCCAGCGCCGGAATGACGTATCGTTTGCCGAAGGTCGGGAAACAGGCGAGCCGCAGCGTCCCGGACACGGACCCGTCGAGGGCAGCGACCTCGGCATGCGCATCGGCTAGCTGGTCGAGCAAAGGTTGAGCGCGCTCCATGAGACGCGCGCCCGCCTCCGTCATGCCGAGTGCCCGGGTGGAGCGCACCAGCAGGCTGACGCCCAGCGACTGCTCCAAGGCATCGATCTGCCGCACGATGGCGGAGGGCGTCTGCCCGCGCCGGCGCGCGGCAGAGGAGAAGCTGCCATGGCGCACGACATCGACGAAAACGGCCAGATGCTCGGCGAAGCGCGGGTCCTTCATCGCAAGCCCCATCTTTGCGGAAACGGCACAGGCGTTTCACTCAAAGGCCGGATTATCGCGTAGCGCAGGTTGGAGCAAACCTGCCGTCACCGGCGGGGCAGATCGTCCCGCCTCGACGCAAAGGACCATGCAGATGCGCGTTCTCGAACAGATCCTCTCCCAGTCTGCGTTTTCCCATGAGGTCGATGTGCCGCTAGCCGAGATCGACATAGCCGACTGGTTGTTCACCCTGCCGGAAGCCGAGTATCTTCGCTGCTGCGCGCCCGATCATATCGCCGCCGGCGTCACGACCACCGATGACGGGCGCCGCATGTCGATCAATGTCGAAATGGTGGGAACCGGCCTGGTCGTGCAGCATTACGTCGCCGAGGAGGCGACACCGAGCTATTGCCGCATGAACTCGATCTCGGACGTGTTCACGGCCAATGGCCGTACGCAGGTCAACGTGGTGTGGGAGCTGATCGCGGAGGACGCGGGCCAAGGTCGCACGCGCTACACCAACCGGGTGACCGCGCATCCGACCGATGCCTTCATGGCCTTCCTTGCCGAGCACGGTCTGACCTTCGAGCAGGCGGCAGCGGCCCGGCAGGCTGCGGGCAGTGACCATAACCGGCGTGAGACGCCGCTCTTCGCGGAAAGCATTGCCCGCCGCGCGGTGGCGCACCGGGCAACGCCAAGCGCGTCCTGAGCGCCGTGCTCTAAGATCGCCCCTCAGCTTCCCTGCCACTCCCGCCTGAGCATCGACATCGTGATCGTGTCGACACGAGTGCCATCCGACCGCAGGCGCGCCTCGCGGCCGACGCCTTCCTCCACGAAGCCGCAGCCGGCGTAGAGCGCGTGGGCGCGGCGGTTGTGGCGGTAGACGACGAGCCAGAGGCGGTGGGCCGGCGTCTCGCGGAACACCCAGTCCCGCACGGCGGCGAAGATGCCGCGGCCATGGCCCGGCACCGAGACGGCGATGCGGCGGAACAGCACGTTGCCGTTCTTGTCCCGCAGATCCTGCACCATGGCGAAGCCGGTGGGCGCGCCCGATGCGTCTTCACCGATGAAATAGGCGTGGTCGGGCCCGGCCATGGCGGCGGCATGCTCCGCCGCCTCCCAACGGCCGACGCGGTCCTCGTTCCCGGGCAGGCGTTCCACCTGCATGATGAAGGGGATGTCAGCAGGGGTCGCGCGGCGGATCTGGCTCATGCGCCGGAGGCTGCCCGGCCGGCCTGCGCGTGGCAAGCCATCCGGGTGCAGGGCGGTCAGAAACACCAGTTAAAGCTGGCCTGCACGCCGTTCGCCGTCACATTGCCGGCGACCTGGCCGAGATAGGAGAGGCCGATCCGCGCCTGCGCCGAAAGCTTGAGGTCCAGCCCGGCATCGAGCAACGCGGTATTCGTCGCCAGCGGCACGCCGCTCACCCCGAAAGTCGTCGTGGAGAACTGGGTGAAGCTCATCGTGGCAGTCGACGTCACGCCGCCGAAGGTATGCTGCCAGGCGGCCGAGGCATGCGGCACCAGCACCATGCCATTGGCAAGCGGCACGTCCGTCGCTGTGCGCAGGCCGAGCGACCCATAGCCGATGTCGTCGGTGGTGGAGGCAACGGTGAGGCCGGCGCCCCCGGCGCTGCTCTCGGTCACGCCATCGGTGTTGAGATGCACCCAGGCGAGGCCGCCGAAGGGTTCGACCGCCACGGTCCGGATCGCAAAGGCATGCGAGACCTCGCCGAAGATCTGCGTGGTGCCGCCGCCGTAACTGCCCGAGGCCTGCTGATCGAAGCCGGAAAAGGCGATGCTGCGGTCGGCATCGGTCTGGTTGAAGGCATGCATCACGCCGAAGCGCAGGCCCACCGGCCCGGCCGCGCCGCCGCCATAGAGGCCGAGCAGCAGGCTATTGGTGGTGGCGGTGGAGGAGACGCCGCTCATCGTCGCATTGGATTGGGTATAGCCGATGGCACCACCGAGGCGCAGGCTGCCCACGGCGACATCCGCGCCGGAGACGAAGCCGCCGAGGCTTTCATGGACGGAGGCGGCATTGTCCGTGCCGTTGTAATTCGTCCAATTGCCCAGGCCCTGCCCCCAGAAGGTGAGATCGGCCGGGGCTTTGCTGCCACCGCTCGCGGTCGCCGGGCCGCTGGTGCCAAGTGCCGTGACGGGTCCTGCCGCGGCACCATAGGCGCTCTGGCGCAACCGCCCGAGCACCGCTTCCCGCCCAGCGCTGCTATCCCCCAGCAGCACGGTCTGTTCGCTGGCATAGGCTTCGCCCGAGAGGGAGGCGAGGGCCGCCGGCAGCGCAGCCGCCGACAGGCCATAGAAGGCGGAGAGGCCGGAGGGCAGGGTGCCGAGGTTCGTTGCGGTGGCGCCGCTGCTGGTGCCGGTGTTGATCGCACTATCGATGGCGCTGCCCACCGCCTGCTCGTTGGTCGTGGTGCCCGCCGTCGCGGCGAGGTCGGAGGTGAGCGACAGCGCCACGGCATCGCTGCCATAGGTCAGGCTCGGCGTGATGAAGACCGGCAGGCCCTCGGTCGAGAGGGTCGCGAAACTGCCCGTCACGCCGCCGCTCGCCGTCACTACGGTGTAGGTGCGTTGCAGACCCGTGGGGCCGGCGAAGGCCGCGAGCAGCGTGCCGTTGAGCCGCGCGGCGCCCGCGACCTTCAGGCTGTCGCTCTGCGCGCCGCTGATGCGAAGCGCCAGCGTGCCGCTTGCCGTCTGCGCGAAGACGCCCGCGATCTGATGCGTGGCGCCCGCGCCCGTGCCGCTGATACCGAGCCAGCCGCTATTCTCGAACCGCCCGTCGGCACTCGGCGTGAAGGAGACGAGACCGTCGATGGTGCCGTCATTGACGACCGCCGTGCCGTCGGCCGTGGCGCCGGTTGCAATGGCGAGCGCGCCCGGGGCCGCGGTGATGGTGCCGGTATTGAGCAGCGTGCCGTCCAGCCCGCTGAGGCGCACGGCGGTCGCATTCTGGCCCGTCGCCGTGATGCTGCCGTTATTGGTCAGCACGCCATAGGTATCGCCCGCGATGCCGGTCGCATTGGCGCCGGTGACGAGGATCGTGCCGTCATTGACGATATCGTCCCCGCTGATGCCAGAGAGGCCGGTCGCACCAGGTGTCGCGACCGTCAGCAGCCCGGCATTGCGGATCGGGTCATACACGCCCGGCACGGTCGCGAGATAGTTCAGCATCGTGCCGTCGCTGGTGAAGTAGAAACCCACAGCATCGCCGCCATAGAGGGAGTCGACCGAGGTGAGGGACGAGCCCGGCACGTCAAGCTCGGTCCAGAAATAGGTGCCGTCGGCATTGATGTGCAAAATGGCGGCGTGGGAGCCGCCGCTCGCGTCGATCCAATCCGCCCCGAGATTGTATTCGCCGTGCCGTCCGCCGCCGGTAATGCCCTGGAAATGCGTCGCGATGGCGCCCGGATGGTCGTAGGTGGTGAAGGTGCCTGTTGCCATGTCGTAAAGGTAGCCGTGCTGGGCATTGAGACCCAGGCTGTCGGTGTAGCCGCCCGCCACCTTGTTCCCATAGATGCCATAGGCGGTGGTGACGATGGCGCCGGGCCCGACGAGGCTCGTGAAGCTTTGTGTTGTCTTGTCATAAATGAAGGCGCTGCCCGCGCCCTCCGTCGTGTCGTAGTTGCCGACGACGTAATTGCCGAACTGGCTGTGCGGGATGGTGTTCGCGACGGTGACGCCGGGCGAGGAGGGATAGACGAAGGAGGTGTATTGCGCGCCGGGTGCGGCGGCTGAATCGAAAACATAGCCGATATTGGCGGAGGAAGCGGCGGTCTTGTAGGAGCCGACGACCGAGAAGATGCCGCCGGGCGAGCCGAAGCTCGGGCCATAGGGCAGTTGCGTCGTCGCCCCGGGGTAGTTGACGTTGTTGGCCGTCGCCGTCGGGATCGAGACCCAGGTGCCGCTGTCGATCTCGTAGAGCACGCCGCTCGAAGCCCCGCCGGTACCCGGAATGACGACGTTGCCGACGATGTTGGTGCCGCGGATGCCGGTGAAATTGGCCTCGCCCAGACTATAGGGGATGTTGGTGTAGGTGATGTCCCCCGCATGGGCCGTGGTGCCCAGGCCGAAGGCGACGGGCAGCAGAAGGGCAGCCCCCGTCACGCAGTATTTGCGGTGCGGAAGAAACGTCATGATTGCCTCGTCGAAATTAAGTGCTTGACGTTGGATTATGGCAATCACGCGCGGTCGGATGAACCGCGATTCGTGTTAGCACCAAAAAACGACAGGCAGCGCAGGGAGGCGCTGCATGCTTCCTAAACGGCGGAGTTTCCGCCATCCACCGGCAGCATCGCCCCCGTGATGAAGGTCGCGTCGTCGGACGCCAGGAAGGCAATGGCGGCCGCCACGTCTCGCGGCTGGCCGAGCCGCCCGAGCGGCAGCGCCTCCGCCATCTCGGCGAGGCGGCGTTCGACATCGGCGCCCGCCTCGCCACGCAGCATGGCGGTATCGGTGTCACCCGGGCAGACGGCATTGACGCGAATACCGAGGCGCGCGTGATCGGCCGCCATGCTGCGGGTCAGCTGCACAACGGCGCCCTTGCTGGTGCCGTAAGCCACGGCCTTCTGCGCTGCAACCAGGCCCCAGTCGGAGGCGACGTTGACGATGGCGCCACCCCCCATGCGCGCCATCACAGGAACTGCGGCGCGAGACAGGCGGAAGACGGCGGTCACGTTCACCGCCATCAGCGCATCCCATTCCGCATCCGTGCAGCGCTGTGAATCGCCTTGGAACAGAATGCCGGCATTGTTCACCAGAACGTCCAGCCGGCCATGCCGCCCCTCGGCCCAGGCGATCAGCCGTTCGGCCGCACCCGGGGCGGCGACGTCCTCGGCCATGAAGTCTGCACCCAGCTCGGCGGCGATGGCGTGACCCGCCGTCTGGTTGCGGCCGGTCAGCAGCAGGCGCGCGCCGCGTTCGGCGAAAAGCCGCGCCGTTGCGGCGCCAATGCCCGCGGTGGCGCCGGTGATGAGGGCGATCTTGCCGGTGAGTTGCATGGTCACGGCCGCAGCTTCTCGCACAGCGCCGGCACCGCGGCGAAGTGCTCGGCCGTCGCATCGGCCATCGCGCCCACCTCGCGTGGGCCATAGCCCCAGGCGGCGAAGATGGTGGGCAGGCCGGCCCCCTTGCCGGCGGCGACATCATTGTGGTGGTCGCCGATCATCACGGCGTCTTCCATCGCCGCCCCGGCCGCGCGCAGCGTGAAGCGGATATGGTCCGGGTCCGGCTTCTTCACCGGGAAGCTGTCCCCCGCGCCGACCGCATCCAGCAGCGGCAGCACGCCCACATGGTCGAGCAGGATGCGCGCCGGCGCCTCCGGTTTGTTGGTGCAGACGGCAAGGCGCCAGCCCTGGGCCTTCAGCGCCTGCAGCGCCTTGAGCGCGCCGGGGTAGAGGTAGGTCTCATCCGTCGAATGCGCCGTGTAGTCGGCCAGCCCCTCGGCCATGTCGGCCTCGGTCGGCACCAGACCACGCGCCGCATAGCCGCGCAGGAAGAGCTGCGCCACGCCGTCCCCCACCATCGGCCGCACCTCGGCGAGCGGGAGCGGCTCCTTGCCATGGCGGGCGAGGGAGCGGTTCAGCGCCGCCGCGATGTCCGGCAGGCTGTCGGTGATCGTGCCGTCCAGATCGAGCACCAGGCATTTCGGCATCCGTTGCACTCCGATACGAGAATTGTCCCCGAAGCCTTTGACACGGCTGGCCTCTCGCCGCTACCCGAGCGGTGTGACCGAAGGACGACCATGACCGCCGAGACCGCCCCCACCACTGCCGTCATCCTGGCCGCGGGTCTTGGAACCCGCATGAAATCGCGCCTGCCCAAATGCCTGCACACGATCGCTGGCCGGCCGATGCTGGCCCATCTGCTGGCGGCGGCGGAAGCGGTTTTCGACCGGATCGTGGTGGTGACGGGGCCGGAGATGGAGGCGGTGGCCCGAGCGGCGGCCCCGCATGCGACGGTGGTGCAGCAGGAGCGGCTCGGCACCGGGCATGCGGCGCTGCAGGCGGCCGGGCATTTCGGCACGGGTGACGTCGCCATCCTCTATGCCGACAATCCGCTGATCACGCCCGAGACGCTGCGCCGATTGAAGGCCGCGCGGGCCGGGGCAGGGCTCGCGCTGCTCGCCATGCGTCCGCCCGAGCCTGGCAAATACGGACGCGTGCTGACCGACTTGCAGGGTTTCGTCACCGAAATCGTCGAATGGGCCGATGCCAGCGAAGCACAGCGCGCGGTGACGCTGTGCAATGCCGGCGTCTTCTGTGCGGCCGGGCCTGATCTCGCGCGCTGGCTCGGCGCCATCCGCAATGACAATGCGAAGGGCGAATATTACCTGACGGATGCGGTGGCCCTCGCCGTCGCCGAGGGGCAGCAGGTCGTGGCCGTCGAAGCCGATTATGCCGAGCTACGCGGCGTCAATTCCCGCAGCGAACTGGCCGAGGCCGAGGCCGTCGTGCAGCAGCGCCTGCGGGCCGCCGCGATGGAGGGTGGCGCGACCCTCACTGCGCCCGAAACCGTCTTCTTCTCCGCGGATACGGTGCTGGAGCCGGACGTGATCGTCGGGCCCCATGTTGTCTTCGGCCCCGGCGTCACCGTGCGCTCTGAGACTGAAATCCTAGCCTTCAGCCATCTCGAAGGCTGCGACGTGGGTGCGGGGTCGCGCATCGGCCCCTATGCCCGGCTGCGGCCCGGCACCGTCGTGGGCCAGGGCGCCCATGTCGGCAATTTCGTCGAGCTCAAGGCCGCGACCTTGGGAGACGGCGCCAAGGCCAACCATCTCGCCTATATCGGCGATGCCAGCATCGGCGCCGGCAGCAACATCGGCGCCGGCACCATTACCTGCAACTACGATGGTCACCTCAAGCATCGCACGGTGATCGGCGCCGGCAGTTTCGTCGGCTCCAATGCCACGCTCGTCGCACCCGTGACGCTGGGTGAGGGCAGCTTCGTTGCCGCCGGCAGCACGGTGACGGAGGATGTGGCGGCGGATGCGCTGGTCTTCGGCCGCGCGCGGCAGAGCGTGAAGCCGGGCGGCGGGGCGGCCATCCGCGCGACCTGGACCAAGAAGAAGGGGGCCTGAACCCATGTGCGGCATCGTCGGCATCCTGGGCGCGCGCCCGGCGGCACCCCTCATCCTCGAAGCTCTGAGCCGCCTCGAATACCGCGGCTATGACAGCGCCGGCATCGCGACGCTGGACGGGGGCGCGATCGACCGCAGGCGCGCCGAGGGCAAGCTCGGCAATCTCGCGGGCGTGCTGGAGCGTCGGCCGCTCGCAGGCAGCACCGGCATCGGCCATACGCGATGGGCGACCCATGGCGCGCCGACGGAAGGCAATGCCCATCCGCATGGCACGAGCCGCGTCTCCGTCGTGCATAACGGCATCATCGAGAACCACGCCGCACTCCGCGCCGAGCTGGAGGCCGAGGGCCAGGAATTCTCGACCGAGACCGACACCGAATGCGTGGCGCAGCTGCTCGATCTCTATCTGCAACAGGGCATGAGCCCGGAGGCGGCGGCGCGTGCGGCCCTCGCGCGGCTCGAAGGCGCCTATGCACTGGCGCTGATCTTCGCCGGCCATCCTGACCTCATGATCGGCGCGCGGCATGGCGCGCCGCTCGCCGTGGGCTTTGGCGAGGCGGAGATGTTCCTCGGCTCCGATGCGCTGGCGCTGGCCCCGCTCACTCGCCGCATCGCCTATCTGGAGGATGGCGACTGGGCGGTGCTCCGCCGCACGGGCGCGCAGTTCTTCGACAAGACCGGCGTGGAGGTGACGCGCCCCGTGCGGGAAACTCGCCTGACGGGGGCGGCCATCGGGCGCGGCAACTATCGTCATTTCATGGAGAAGGAACTGCACGAGCATCCCGTGGTGATCGGTGACGTGCTGAGCCGCATGATCGACCCCGGCACCCGCCAGGTGGTGATGCCCGATCTGCCCTTCGATCTCTCCGAAATTCCGCGTGTCACGATCAGCGCCTGCGGTTCGGCCTTCTATGCCGGTCTCGTCGGCCGTGTCTGGCTCGAGACCATCGCGCGCCTGCCCGCGGATGCGGATGTCGCAAGCGAGTTCCGCTACCGTGCGCCGCCGCTGCCCTCCGAAGGGCTCGGCCTGCTCGTCAGCCAGTCCGGCGAGACCGCCGATACGCTGGCGGCGCTGCGCTACATGCAGGATGAGGGGCAGCACGTGCTCTCCGTGGTCAACGTGCCGGAGAGCAGCATGGCGCGCGAAAGCGACGCGGTGCTGGAGACGCTGGCCGGGCCCGAGATCGGCGTCGCCTCCACCAAGGCCTTCACCGCGCAGCTCACCGTGCTGGCGGCCCTGGCGCTTGCCGCCGGCCGCGCCCGCGGCACGCTGGATGAGGGGCGCGAACTGCTGCTGACGCAGGCGCTGATGGAAGTGCCGGGCCAGGCCGCGGAGATCTTGAGCGGCCCGGCCGCGGCGGGGATCGCGCGGCTCGCCGAGCGTATCGCCGAAGCGCGAGACGTGCTCTATCTCGGCCGGGGTGCCTGTTTCCCGGTCGCCCTCGAAGGCGCGCTGAAGCTCAAGGAAATTTCCTACATCCATGCCGAGGGCTATGCCGCCGGCGAAATGAAGCACGGGCCGATCGCGCTGATCGACCGGCATGTGCCGGTGGTGGCCATCGCGCCCTCCGGTCCGCTCTTCGAAAAGACCGCCTCCAATCTGCAGGAAGCAGCAGCGCGCGGCGGCCAGGTGGTGGCTTTCACCGATGCCGCCGGCGCCGCGAAGCTAGCCGGCGTCGCGGCCGAAACGGTGGTGCTGCCGAGCTGCGATCCCTTCACCGCGCCCATCCTGCATAGCATTGCGGTGCAGCTGCTCGCCTATCGCGTGGCGGTGCTGAAGGGCACGGATGTCGACCAGCCGCGCAACCTGGCGAAGTCCGTCACGGTAGAATAGCCGCGCCGGCTACGCGGGCGTCGACAGCTTCATCAACACCAGCCCGGCCAGGATGAGCAGGGCGGCGGGCAGCCGGGCGGGCGTTACGACTTCCCCGAGCAGAGCCGCACCCAGCACGAAGGCGCCCAGCGTGCCAATGCCGGTCCAAACCGCATAGGCCGTGCCGAGCGGCAGGCTGCGCATGGCCGTCGCGAGCAGCAGGAGGCTGACCGCGAGGGCGCCGAGGGTGACGAGGCTCGGCCAGAACCGCGTGAAGCCCGCGGATTGTTTCATGGCCGTGGCCCAGACGATTTCGCAGAGTCCGGCGACGAGCAGCAGAATCCAAGCCATGGCAGTGCCCTTACGACCTGCCGGGCCGTCCCGGTCTTGAACCCCCCGGCCGCGGGACGGCCGGGCGGACGGGAACGTGGTCGCCGCGCTTCAGCGCTAGCGCCGGGCACGCGATCCTTCAAGCCACGATCCTTTGCCTCAGGACGGGCCGTGGGCGCTCTAGCCTCCGCCCCCCGCCCCGGCCGAGACCAGATCGCGCCATTGGGTGAGCCCCCCGGTCAGCTGATAGGCGATGCCGTAGAAATAGTCCTGCAGTTGTTGCAGCGGCAGGACGTGCGGCTGGGGCTCCAGCCCCCCCTGGGTGGCGACGGCGAGGAGGCTCGCGGCGAGCACGGGGTTTTTCTCCACCCCCGTGCCGCGCCGGTACAAGGCGGCGAGGGCGAAGGCGCCGCAGGCATCGTTCTGCTTCGCGGCCTTCTCGTACCATGCCACCGCCTGTTTCGGGTCGGGCGGTGGCGGCCCTTGGGCGAAGCTGCCCGTCTGATAGAGGAAGCCGAGTTCGCATTGTGCCGCGGCATAGCCTTGGTCGGCCGCCTTCCGCAGCCAGTCCGCCGCAGCCGCATAGTCCTGAATGATGCCGAGGCCGGTATAGGCGAGGGTGCCGTATTCGTACTGCGCCCGGGCCTCGCCCGCCGCTGCGCGCCGCGAGAGATCGGCGACCTGCGCCGCCACCCCGTCGTCCTGGGCAGGCGCCGGCCGCAGCTGCAACAGATAGGCGGCGAGGGCGAGAATCAGCAGCCAGAGGAGCGGCACCCGGTAGCGCCGGCGGTGCGATGGTGGCGCCTCCAAGGCTTCGGCGGCCCAGGCGGCGCGACGCGCGGCCCGCGCGCGTGCGACCTCGAAGGGCAGGGGGCGCCGCGTCACTGCGCTGCCTCCATCACCCTCTCTGCCTGATCATAGGAATTTGGGCCTAGTTTTTTGGGATTATCTAGGAGCGCGGTCCTATCATCCGCATCCGCATCCGGATCCGGCCCCGCGCCGATGGTGAACTCGGCCAGGAGTGCTGCGAGGGAGGAGGCTTCCTGCGCGAGGCGGGAGCCGGCAGCGGCGGTTTCTTCGATCATCGCCGCATTCTGCTGCGTCACCTTGTCCATCTGACTCACCGTCGTCGTCACGCCGGCAATCGCCCCGGCCTGGCGGCGCGCCGCCTCCGCGATCTCCGCCACCCGGGCCGCGAGTTCGCCGACCTGGCCGGTGATGCGCTGCAGCGTCTCCCCCGTCTCGTGCACCAGGCGTACGCCGTTGCCGACCTGCTTTTCGGAGGAGGCGATGATGTCCTTGATCTCGTGTGCCGCATTGGCGGAGCGGCCGGCAAGGGCCCGCACCTCTGTCGCGACCACCGCGAAGCCGCGCCCGGCCTCGCCGGCTCGCGCCGCCTCCACCCCGGCATTGAGTGCCAGAAGATTGGTTTGAAAGGCAATTTCCTCGATGAGCAGCAGAATGTTAGCGATGCGGTGGGAGGAGGCCTCGATCTCGCCCATGGCCTGCACCGTGTCATGGACGACGCGGGCAGAGGCCACGGCATCGCCCCGGACGGAGGCGGCGAGGCTGGCCGCCTGGCCGGCATTGCCCGAGGCGGCCTGCACGGTCTCGGTGAGGTCGCCGAGGGCCGCGGCCGCCTCCTGCAGCTGCACGGCCTGCTGCTCGGTGCGGCGCGCCATGTCGGCCGCGGCCGCGCCGATTTCCCGCGCGCCGGCGGCCACCCCGTCCGTATTGCCCTGCACGCGCCGCATCGTCTCTTCCATCTTCGCCGCCGCCTGGTTGAACTCGCGACGCAGGCCCCGGTATTCGCCGGTGAACTCCTCGCGGATGCGGAGCGTGAGATCGCCGCGGGTGAGGCTGGTCAGCGCCCGGGCGAGTGCCGCGACGACGCGTGCCTGGGTCGACTGAACCGCCGCGCGCTCCGTCTCCCGCGTCGCCCGCTCGGCCTCTGCCGCCTGCCGCGCGGCCTCGGCCACGGCCTCCAGCCGGGCCTTTTCATCGAGCGAGGCGCGAAAGGCGCGAAAGGCGCGGGCGAGCGCTCCGGCCGCGCCGCGGCCTTCGCGCAGCGCCGTCTCTGCGACGGGGCGGCCTTCGGCGAGTGCGGTGAGATTCAGGCAGGCGCGCTGGATCATCCTTGCGTTGCGGGTGAGGAACCAGACGATGGCGAGGCCGATCGCCGTGAGCAGCGCAATCACGCTCCAGGCGCCGATGGCGAAGTGGATAAGGCCGCGCACGAAGGGCTGGCCGTAAAAGGCGCTGTCGGGCTGCCGGCTCCAGATCAGCCAGGGCGATTGGCCGTCTTGCACCGAAAGCGGGACGGTGGCGGAGAAGACCGCCTGGGTATCGGCCGTGCCGGCGGCGGCGAGCTGCCGCAGCTCCGGACTGAGCTGCATCCGCGGGCCGAGGAAGAGCAGTCCATAGCCGGGATTGGTGAGGGCCATGCCGCTCGGCGGCAGCATGGCGCGCAGAACGCCCGCGCGGATGATCGCCGAAATGGTGCCCGCCAGCGCGCCGTTGGTCCCGTAGAACGGCACGGAGAAGATGACGCCGGTGCGATCCGCATTGTGGCCCGTCTGCGCATAGAGGGAATTGTCGCAGGTCAGGACCATCGGCCCCGAAATCATCGGCCGGGCGGCGCCCTTGAGCGAGTCGAGCGTCGGCACATGCGCCGCAAACCAGGCGATCTGTTTCTTAAGAAGATGATACTCGTAGATTTCGGTCTCGAAGGGCTTGGGTGCGCCCGTCTGCGACGGATCCTGGCTGCCGGCGATCTCGCTGTCGAACATCAGGATCGGTGCTTCGGGCTTGCTCGTCACCGGGTCGATCCGGTCGGGGTCGAGGCTGCGCGGGACGATGTAGACCTCCGACACGTCGATATTGGCGGCAAGGCTGTCGTAGATCTGACGGATCGTGTCTTCGCTATCGGCATCGAGCGTGGTGGCGTGGCGGTCGATCCGGCGGATGGCGGGCAGGCGGCTGATCGTATCGAGCTCGTCCGTAATCAGATGCAACTGGTATTGCACGCTGCGCGCCGTCGCCTGCGTCGCGTCCATCGCCTCGACCCGGAAGCGTTCCCGTGCCGTGGCGATGCCGAATTGCAGATCGAAATAGACGGCCGCGCAGCCGAGCACGCCGAGCAGGAAAACAGCCGCATAGGCGAGACTGTCTCGTCGCAAGCGTTTCCCTCCGTCCGCATGGCGTCGGTCGGGGAGCATCGGCCTGAAGCGATGAAGTTTTCGTAAGCGAAGCGATAGGCTTGCCCTTATCGTATCGAAATCGAGATGAAAGTTCTGGACGTGATGGCGCCGGATGCGGCAGGATGAGCCATCCCCCACAACCGCATCCGTGACGGAGAGCCGATGTCCTCCTCCAAAGCTGACGCCATCGCTGCCGGTCTCGCCCATGCCCTCGATCTGCGGGCCGCGCGGGAGCGGCAGCTCGCCCTCATCGCCATTGCCGCCGGCAATGCTGCGGCGCGGCAGGCGCCGAAGGCCGCGCCTGCCGAACCTCCGCCGGTGGAGGCGCCGGCGCTGCGCCCACCCCCGGGCGCGAGTGCGCAGATCCTCCGTCTCGGCCTGTGGCGGACGCCGGTCGAGCCCCCGAAGACACCGCGCGTCCGGCCGAGCCGCGTCCGGCCCAGCCGTGCCAAGCCGAAGCCCACGCCCGCCGGTTGAGGCCGGCATGGCTGCGCCGCGCCTCATCTGCCGGCACCCGGTTGCGGCGCGCCGCACACGCTGCTACAGGAGCGCACCCGCGGCGATGCCGGCGGGCATGATGGTCCGGAGCGTAGCGCAGCCTGGTAGCGCATCAGTCTGGGGGACTGGGGGTCGTGGGTTCAAATCCCGCCGCTCCGACCATTCTTTCCTGAAAATCAGAGCCGTGATCCGGGGCCGCGTCGTCTCTCAGGCGATGTAGCGCGCGAGTTCCTGTGGCTCGCCGTGCGGAAAAGCCGTCTTGAGATAATCGAGAAAGGCGGAGACGCGCGCACTCAGCAGCCGGCGCGACGGGTAGAGTACCCACAGGCCGATTTCGGGCCCCTCGGCATCGCCCCACACCACCAGCCGGTTCTCGGCGATATCCCGGCTGACGAGCGAGACGGGCAGGCGGCCCGCGCCGAGCCCGGCGCGCACCGCATCGCGAATCATGATCAGCGACGAGGCTGCGAGCACCGGCTTGATCGTCAGCTGCGCCACCCCCTGAGTGGTGCGCGCCGTCCAGATGGCGGGGTCGCTGCCGCCGCGCACCACCGCCGGCACGGGCGCCCCCGCCGTCGGCCGAGGCAGCTGCGGCGCCGCCACCACGACCAGCCGGTCATGCAGGAAGATCCGCCCCACGAGGCTCTCGTCCGGGTCCGGATTCACCCGGATGGCGAGGTCATAGCCCTCTTCGATCATGTCGACGGATCGGTCCTCGGCGGTGATCTCCAGCCGCACCTCGGGGTAGGCGAGGGCGAAGCCCGCCGCGATCTGGCCCATGGCGGTCTGTCCGAAGAGCAGCGGCACGCTCACGCGCAGCCGGCCCCGTGGCCGCGCCCCGCCCGAGGCGATGGCCGCCGCGGTCTCCTCCAGCTCCGCGAGCAGAAACCCCGCCCGCTCATAGAGCGCGCGGCCTTCCTCGGTGAGCTTCGGCGCGCGCGGCCCGCGTTCAAAGAGCCTGAGGTCGAGCGCCGCTTCGAGTTCCGTCACCCGGCGCGAGAGGGTTGCCTTCGGCCGTCCCGTCGCGCGGGCGGCGCGGCCGAAGCCGCCATGGCGCGCGACGAGGGTGAAGTCGGCAAGGGCGAGGAGATCCATGGTACGACTGTTCTACCAGTGAGACGGCCTGTCCAGATATACCGTCTGCCGGACCGAATGTGGATCGACCATCTTGAGGATGTCTTCAAAACCCACAGGGAGTGATCCTCATGACCATCCTCGTCACCGGCGCCAGCGGTCGTGTCGGCCGCCATGTCGTCGATCAGCTCGTGAGCCGCGGCGCCTCGGTGCGTGCGCTGACGCGAGATCCCGCCAAGGCTCGCTTTCCGGCTGAGGTGGACCTTGCCCAGGGCGACCTGCTGGACATCGCGGCGCTGCGGCGCACCATGGCCGGCGTGCGCACGCTGTTCCTGCTGAACGCCGTCACGGGCGACGAATTCACCCAGGCGCTGATCGCGCTGAACATCGCCCGGGAAGCCGGGATCGAGCGCGTCGTCTATCTCTCGGTGATCCATGCCGATCGTTTCGTCAACGTGCCGCATTTCGCGGTGAAGCGCGGTGCCGAGCAGATGATCCAGCAGATGGGCTTCAACGCCACCATCCTGCGGCCGTCCTACTTCATCGAGAACGACGCCATGATCAAGGACGTCATCCTCAACCACGGCGTCTACCCCATGCCGGTCGGCAGCAAGGGCGTCGCCATGGTGGATACGCGCGATATCGCCGAAGTGGCGGCGCTTGAGCTGATCCGCCGGGACCAGGCACCGGGCCCGCTGCCCGTGGAGACGATCAACCTCGTGGGCCCCGATACGCTGACCGGCCCCGGCCTCGCCGCCCTCTGGTCGGAGCTGCTGGGCCGTTCCATCGCCTATGGTGGAGACGACCCGAGCGGTTTCGAGCAGACCATGGCGGGCTTCATGCCGCCCTGGGCCGCCTATGAGATGCGCCTGATGGCGGAGCGCTACGTGACCGACGGCATGATCCCGGAGGTCGGGGACGTCGCGCGGCTCACCACGCTGCTCGGCCGGCCGCTCCGCAGCTATCGCGCCTTCGCGGCGTCCCTGATCGCGGGGGACGCCGCCTGAGGCTCAGGAGGGCTTGAAGGTGAAGTCCGGCGCGTCACGCAGCGACTGCTTCGTGGCGCCCGGATAGATCAGGCCGTAGTCGAAATTCTGCGCCGGCGTCGCGGAGGAGGCGCCCGGGGTGCCGCCACTCGCCGCCGTCGCGGATTTCGTCTCCGGCGCGTTCGGAGGCGTGGCGACGGTGCTGCCGGACCCGGCATGCGCCGGGTTCGCCTGGCTCGGCACCAGCTTCAGCTTGTCGAAGGGCACCTTCACGAGCTTGCTGCCGAGGCCGAGCACGCCACCCACGGAGAGCACCGCTTCCTGCACCGTGCCGTTCTCGCTCATCAGAAGGTCGTTCACCGTGCCCAACACCAAGCCCTTCTCGTTGTAGACGGTGGTGCCGACGAGCTTACTCATCCGCCATTTCCCGTCTACCCGGGTGATGTTGGCCTGGGGTGCCTTATCACCCAGGGCCTGGTCACTGACCTTGCCGGTTTGGGTGCCGGCCGAGTCGGGCGTGCGGTTCTGCGGGTTGGACTGGGCGGTGTCGGGCGCGACGTTCGCGGGGCTGCCCGGCGTGGTGCTTTGGGCGAAGGCCGGCGCCGAGAACGGCATCAGCAGCGCGATGGCCGCAGCGCCCGACCAGTGCGAGAGGCGCGGCATCAGCGGTCTCCCGCCCGGGGTCCCGCCTTCGGCGGCTTCGGTATCCATCCCTGCTTCTCCGCCTCCTGCGTGATGGGCGGGGCCACCGAACCACCGCGCCGCGCGATACGCACCGCCTCGGTCTGGCTGCGGCCGCCGGTGTTCGGCGGATCGCCTACTCCGGCAGCCCCGCCGGGCGGGGTTTCGGGATCGGGCCGGCGCGGGTTGGCGTTCGCATCCTTACCTTGCGGAAAATTGACCGGATCGCCACCGAACTGGGCCATGTTTGTCTCCCTTGGCTGACCGAGGAGATATGGGCATGGCGTAGGCCCGTGCCCGGCCGGCCATGCGCAACTGCGCGCGAGCACGACCCGGGGGCTGCACTGCCCAAATCCGTCGTGGAGTGCTAGGGCCTTTGCCATGACTGATCTCCCTGCGCGCAGCACCCGGCTTCTCCTGCTGACTGCGGCCTTGGTTGCCATCGCCTTCAACCTGCGCACGCCGGTCGCGAGCCTCGGCCCCGTGCTGCCAGACGCCATCCGCGCGACGGGTCTGTCGCCGGTGGGGGCCAGCCTGCTCACCATGCTGCCCTCGCTCTGCTTCGGCCTGTTCAGCCCGGCGGCGCCCCGGCTTGCCGGGCGGCTAGGCATGGACCGGGCGCTGCTCGCCGCGCTGGCGGCGCTGATGCTCGGCACGGCCCTGCGCAGCTCGGGCGGTGCCTGGGCGCTCTTCGCCGGCCAGGGTCTCGCCTGCGGTGGTATCGGCATCGTCAACGTTCTGCTGCCGAGCCTGGTGAAACGGGATTTTCCGCAGCGCGTCGCGGCGGTTACCGGCCTCTATGTCATGAGCATGTCGATGGGTGCGGCGCTTGCGGCCGGTGCCACCGTGCCGCTGGATCATCGCGTCGGCGGCTGGTCCACCGCCCTTGGCCTATGGGCGGTGCCGGCCATGCTCGCCGGCCTGCTCTGGCTGCCGCAGGCGCGAGCGGCCGAAACGGAGCCGGTGCGGCCGCAGCGCTCCGGCTGGCTGTGGCGCCATCCGCTCGCCTGGCAGGTGACGCTCTTCATGGGGCTGCAATCGGCGCTCGCCTATATCGTCTTTGGTTGGCTCGCGCCCATCCTGCGGGATCGCGGCCTCTCCGCCGTGGACGCCGGCCTCGCTTTGTCCCTCTCCATCCTGGCGCAGTCCGTGGCGTCGCTGGTGGCCCCCTCGCTCGCGACCCTCGGGCGGGATCAGCGGCCGGCGGCGGCCGGGCTGACGCTGCTCTGCGTCGGCAGCCTGCTCGCCTGCCTCTACGCGCCGCCCGCCACCGTCTGGCTCTGGGTGGTGCTGCTCGGCGTCAGCCAGGGTGGCCTTTTTGCTGTGGCCCTGATGCTGCTGGCGCTGCGCACGCCCGACCCGCACCTCACGCGCCATCTCTCCGGCATGGCGCAGGGCGTGGGCTATGTGCTGGCCTCCGCCGGGCCGCTGCTGGCCGGGCTGCTGCATGCCGGGCAGAAGGGCTGGGCCGGGCTCGCCCTGCTCATCCTCGTCCTCGGGGCGGGGCTGCTCGCCGCAGGCCTGGGCGCCGGGAAGGATCGTCACATCACGCGCGGCGCCCGGCCGATCGTCAGGTGATCTCCGGCATCCTGCACGGTGCTGAAGGCCGGTTGCCGCTGGGGCGACTGCCCGGTCGACTGTGGTTCATCGACCATGGTCTACAACCGCTTCAATCGCTGGTCGCGCCGGCGGCAAGGGCTACGATGCCGATCGCCTGCGCTGCGCGGTCCGCGACGCTGGTACCATCCCGGTCATTCCCGGCCGGCGCAACCGAAAGCGGGTTATCCGTTACGACAAGCAACGCTGCGCCGGTTGCCACCTCATTGAGAACGCCTTCTGCCGCCTCAAGGACTTCCGGCGCGTTGCCACCCGCTATGACAAACTCGCTGACAACTTCCTGTCGGCAGTCGCTCTCGCTACTGCCATCGCCTTTTGGTGCTGATCACACCTTTGGAGAGAATTGTGGTTGAGAATTCGGATTTCATCGTGCGTCGCGCCGACCATGTCGGCTTCTCCGTTGCCTCGCTGGACTTAGCCCTTCGCTTCTGGGTCGAAGGCTTGGGTGGGCAGCTGGTTCGGGTCGGCGAGATGGGTGGGGAATTCCTTGGAGAGGTGACCGGGGCTCACGGAGCATCCGTCCGCATGGCCATCGTATCCCTGGCAGGGCAGATGATTGAACTACTGGAGTATCGAGGTGTCGACTTACAACACCGAGCGTCCAGGCCCTTCGATCCAGGATTTGCTCATCTCGCTCTTATCGTGGACGACTTAGACAAGGTTCTGGCACGGATTGCAGTCTACGAATGGAGGCCACAAGGAAAGCCGCAGGTAATCTCTGGCGGTACCCGAGCAGGAACGAAGGTGATGTACGTCGTCGGCCCCGATGGCGCGACGATCGAGTTCATGCAATCGCCAAACGCAAATTGAGTCTGGATCCTAGTAATAGTTACGCTGCGCGGTGTTCAGCATCTTTTGCTGGTCCACGCAGCACTTGGCCGAATCCGGCCGTAGTTGATCTGCCAAAGCGATGACAGTCCGTTGAGGGGCGCCTACCGGCGTGAGGTCGCGCCCCTCCGACGTCAGCCGAGCCGTTCGACCCAGCCATAGGGGTCGGGCAGTTCGCCGCGCTGGATGCCGGTGAGCGTGGTGTAGAGCCCCTGCGTCACCGGGCCCATGCCGCCATCGGCAATGGTGATGTCGTGGTGGCGGCCGCGCACGCGGCCGATCGGCGCGATGACCGCCGCCGTGCCGCAGGCGAAGGCCTCCACCAGCCGCCCGCTCGCCGCATCCTCGGCCCACTGATCGATGGTGTAGAGTTCTTCGCGCACCTTGCGCCCCTGGTCGCGGGCGATGCGGATGATCGAATCGCGCGTGATGCCGGGCAGGATGGTGCCGCCGAGCGGCGGCGTCACCAGCGAGCCGTCCGCGAAGACGAAGAAGACGTTCATGCCGCCGAGTTCCTCGACATAGCGGTGCTCCACCGCATCGAGGAAGACCACCTGGTCGCAGCCCTCGCGCTTGGCTTCGGCGATGGCGGTGAGGCTTGCCGCGTAGTTGCCGCCGCACTTCGCCTCACCGGTCCCGCCCGGCGCGGCCCGCGTCAGGGTTTCCGAGACCCAGATGGTGAGCGCCGCCGCCTTGCTGCTGAAATAGGAGCCGACGGGGCAGGCGATCAGGCAGTACAGATAGTCGGTGGAGGGATGCACGCCGAGGGCGGTTTCGGTGCCGAGCAGGAAGGGGCGCAGATAGAGCGTGCCCACCTCCTTGGCCGGAATCCAGCCCGCGTCCCGCCGCACCAGGGCCCGCACGCTTTCGACGAAGAGATGTTCGGGCAGCGGCTCCATGCACAGCCGCTCCGCCGAATGGCGCATGCGGCGGGCATTGGCTTCGGGGCGGAAGAGCGCGCTCGTGCCGTCTGCCAGGCGATAAGCCTTTAGCCCCTCGAAGATCATCTGGGCGTAGTGCAGCATCACGGTCGCCGGGTGGAAGGAGAGGGTGGAGAGGGGTTCGATCCGCCCGTCATGCCAGCCGCGCTCGGCACTGAAGCGCATCGTCGCCATGTGGTCGGTGAAGACCCGGCCGAAGCCCGGATTGGCAATCGCGGCCTGGCGTACCGCCTCAGGCTGCGGGCTGCCCCCCGCCACCTCGATGAAAGCCGGTTCCGTTGCATTCATGTCCTGTTTCCTCACTCCAACACGCGACTCAAAGATAGCCGAAGCGCTGCATGACCGCGCCGTGGTCCCGTTCGATGCGGGCCGCCTGCGCGGGGCTCAGCACCTGCCGCCATTGCCCGGCCTGGCCCACGCGAAAGAAGGCATCGGCCGATTGCGCCGGCTGTTCGACGAAGCCGTGCGCCGCTTCCTGGGCGCGCAACACGGCGAAATCGCTGAAAGCGACGGCGCGCGCAAGCCGGGCGGGCTCAGGAGCCTCGCCCAGGAAGCGGACCAGGCCGCCGAAGGCGCCCGCCGCATCGGCCAGCATGTCCTCGTAGCGCAGCACGTGCAGCTGCGGGCTCGGTCGGCGCGTCCAGAAATGCACATGGGCGGACCAAGTGGCGAGGCGGACATAGACGCTGCTCTCCGTCCCGCCGGTCGCGGCCTCGGGATCGGCCATGAAGGCGATGGTGCGGTCCAGCGACAGGCCGAGATGCCGGCTGAAGGAGACAGCGACGTCCCGCGGGTCGCGCAGCACGTAGATGCAGCCGGCCGTCACCTCCTTGGTGATGGTCTGCACGCCTTCCACCACGAGAAGGGCGTTGTGCGTCTTGACGAAGGTGATGCCGGGGCGGGCCGCCGCCATCTCGCGATGCACGATGGGGCGCAGGCGCTGGACGTCGGCGATGCTGTAGGCCGTGGCCGGGCGCGGATCGTGCGGCTGGTAGCGGGCGGCGGCACTCTCGCCGGTCGTCAGGGCGGTGAGGTCGTTGATGTCCTGCGGGCGGTCTCCCGCACGGATGTAGTTGTGCAGGAAGGCGCGGACCCAGGTATTGCCGGATTTGGGATAGGAGGCGATCCAGAGCAGCTGACCCATGGGAGAGGCGGGCCGGTTCAGGCGCGGCGCGTCAGCTCGTCGTAGATGTCGACGATCTCGCCGGCGATGCGGCCGAGCTCGAAATCCCACCAGCGTTCCAGCAGCACGTCAGCGCGGTTATGGGGCGCGAGTTCTTCGCGCAAGGTCAGAAAGCGGTCCCAGAGATCGGGCCAGGGCATGTCGGCGGGAGTCAGCGCGATCAGGTCCGGCACGAAGGCTTCGCGCAGCCGCACCTTCATCGGCCCCGCATGGGAGGCGAGGATGCGCGTCGCGGTGAGGAATTTTTCGCGGGTCTCGCTCGCCGTGTCCATCACATTGCTCATCCCGTTTCGCCTTCCCTAGGAGGGGCGGCCCCGGTGTGGCCGCGATGTGAAAAAGTAAACGGTTTGGCGGAAGCGGCACCAGAGCGGCCCGGTCGACCCTGCCGTGCCCCATGCCCTGCGTCAGGCCGCCCTCGCTGATTCGGCACTTTGCAGCCGACGTATGTTCCTATTATGTTCTTGTTCTTCCTCCGCCCGACGCAGAAAATGAACCAATCGTTTCAAACACTTGAAGATCTTCGTGCGGATATCGCGTGCCTGGAGCGTGGGGCGATGGCACCGGCTTCGCACGCTGTCCTGCCTTTCGGCGTCGACATGATGGATCGCCACCTGCCGGGGGGGGGCCTGCGCCTCGGCGGCCTGCACGACCTCGCGGATGCAGGCACGGGTGCGACCCATGGTAGCGCAGCGGGGCTGATGGCGGCTGGCATTCTGGCGCGGCTCTCCGGCCCCGTCCTCTGGGTGGGGGAGCGGGACGATCTCTTTCCGGCGGGTCTCGCCGGCGCCGGGCTCCACCCCGACCGCGTACTGCACGTGCAGGCGCCGCAGGCCGTGGCCCTGGTGCTGGAGGAAGGCTTGCGCCATGGCGGCTTCGCGGGCGTGGTGGGTGAGGTCGCGGATCTGCCGCCCACGCCGGCCCGCCGCCTGCAGCATGCGGCCGAGGCCGCGGGCCTGCCGGCCTTCCTGCTGCGCCGCCCGCGCAAGGCGGGCGCCGCCGCGCGAGACCTGCCCATCCCGGCGCTGACGCGCTGGCGTCTGCGGCGCCTGCCGTCCGGCCCCGTGGTGCCGGAGGCGCCGGAGGTGCCGGGCCTCGCCCCGGCGCTCTGGCAGGTCGATCTGCTCCGCTGCCGCGGCGCCGCCCCTGCATCCTGGATTCTGGAGGCCTGCGATGAGACGGGTCATCTCCGTCTTCCTGCCCTTCTGGGCCACCGAACGGTGGTGCCGGCAGCGGCAGGCGGACGGGCACGCCGCAGCGGATAGCACGGCCGCCACGGCCGGCGGCTGCGTCACCCGCCTGCATGACGGGCGCCGCCACGTCGTGGGCGCGGCCGATGCGCGCGCCCGAGCGCGTGGCATTCTGCCCGGCCAGCCGCTGGCCGCAGTCCAGGCCATGCATCGCGATCTGCAGGTGATCGAGGCCGATCCAGCCGGGGATGCCGCCGCCCTGCGGGAGCTGGCGGCCCGGGGCCAGCGCTATGCGCCGCTGACCGCGGCCGACCCGCCGGATGGCATCCGCATCGACAGCACGGGGGCCGACCATCTGCATGGCGGCGAGGCCGGGCTGCTGGCGGAGATCGCCGGCCGTCTCGCCCGCGCCGGCCATGCCTGCCGCCTCGCGGTCGCCGATACGCCGGGCGCCGCCTGGGGGCTGGCCCGCTATGCCGCAGGCACCGCGCCCGTGATCTGCCCGCCCGGCGGCACGGAAGCCGCGATCGCGCCCCTGCCGCTCGCCGCCTTGCGCCTGCCGGGGGAGACCCTGCGCGGCCTCGCCGCCCTCGGCCTCGGTGAGGTCGGTGCTCTTCTGCAGGCGCCGCGTGCGCCGCTCGCCCGGCGGTTCGGCGCCAGCCTGCTGCGCCAGCTCGATTATGTGCGCGGCACGGTCTTCGAGCCGCTGGAGCCCGTGCCGCCGCCCAGCCTGCTGCGCCAGCGCCTGACCTTCCTCGAACCCATCGGCACGGCGGAGGCCTTCGCGACCGTCATCGGCCGCCTCACCCGGGCGATCGCGGAGGCCCTGACCCGGCGCGGGGAGGGGGCGCGGCGGCTCGATCTCGTCTGCGAGCGGGTGGACGGCACGCTGCAGGTGGTGGCGGTCGGCACGGCGCGGCCGGTACGGGATGCAGCACAGCTCGCCCGGCTGCTGAGCGAAAAGATCGAGACGATTGAGCCGGGGCATGGGGTGGAGGCGATGACGCTCTGGGTGCCGCTCGCCGAACGTGCGGAGGCCGAGCAGCATGCGGCGTTCGCCGCACCCTCCGCCGCCGGAGAGATGGCGGCGCTCGCCCCGCTGGTGGACCGGCTGGTGGCGCGCTTCGGCGCCGCCCAGGTCTATCGTTGGGCCCCGGTGGAGAGCGACGTGCCGGAGCGCAGCCTGCGCCGCCTGCCGCCGCTGGTGCCGCCGACGGGCCGCACTTGGCCCGCGGAACTGCCGCGCCCCCTGCGGCTGCTCACCCCGCCGCAGCCGGTGCAGGCGATCGCGGTGCTGCCGGACCAGCCACCGGCAGCCTTCACCTGGCGCCAGGGGCGTCACCGCATCCTGCGGGCGGATGGGCCCGAGCGCATCTTCGGCGAATGGTGGCGCCGCAGCGGCGAAGAGCAAGCGGTGCGGGATTACTGGGCGGTGGAAGACGAGGAGGGGGCGCGCTTCTGGCTGTTCCGCCGGGGTGATGGGGAGCGGCCGGAAACCGGCACGCTCGCCTGGTTCCTGCACGGCATTTTCTGAGGTGCAACCGACAAAGAGCTGCAAACTCCGCGGCATGCGAGGCGGCCTTGCCGTCTCGTCATCGCCTGGCCCCATTGCCGTGCGCCGCGGCGCCGCCATCTTCCTCCTCATGTGCTCCATGAGAAGGATGCCGCGATGAAGCGCCTGCTGTCGGCCACCTTGGCCCTCACCCTCACGACCGCGCCTCTGGCGATGGCCCAGCCGATGGGCGGACCTGGCGGCCCGCCGCCGCCCCCGCCGGGCGGTCCCGGTCACCATCAAGGCCCGCCGCCGCCGGGCTGGAACCACGGGCCCGGCGGCCCAGGTGGCCCCGGTGGCCCGGGCTGGGGCCGCGGGCATCCGCCGCCGCCCCCGCCGGGCGGCTGGCACCACTGGGCGCGGGGCCAGCGCTTCGACGCGCCGCATGGCTATTGGCAGCCGGTGCCCGACTGGCACGCCCATCCCGGCCTCTACCCGCCGCCGCCCGGCCAGCAATGGGTCTGGTACAACAACCAATACGTTCTGGTCGCGATCGCGAGCGGGATCATCGGCGCCGTGATCGGCGCCAGCATGACGCCGTACCAGTAAGCGCCATCACCAACCGTCGAAGATTGAGAAGGCGGACCCTCCAGGTCCGCCTTCTGCGTTTCAGCCCTCTGCCCAAAGACCTAATACTTTAGTCGAAAGTCTGCGTGTGTTTTGTTTCATGCACGCGTATTCTACCTCTTTGGGAGTATCTTCGGGCGCCTTTAGACAGGTTCTTGATCATTTCTCTTGCGCCGAAAGGATGATCCGTGGTGTAGACCGCTCATCATCACCGAAACGTGAGCGATAGATGGTCGATACCACCGTCATGCGCGCTGCGGATTTCCTCAGCACTTTGGGTGTGAACACGCACATCCCCTACACCGACGGCGGCTATGCCAATCTGAACAATGTCCGCGCTGATCTCGCCTATCTCGGCATCACGAAAGTCCGTGACCCGATCAGCGATGGCGCCGCCGGCTCCGCGCCTCTGTCGAGCTACATCCAATTGGCGCAGCAGGGCATCACCTTCGACATCCTGCTCTTCGTCGGTGGCGACCATACGCTCGCTGACGTTGCAACCAATCTGGCGCTGGTCGAGAGGCTCGCCGCCGCCGCTCCCGGCAGCGTCACCGCCATCGAAGGCGCCAACGAGATCAACAATTTTCCCCTCACCTTCGGCGGCATTGGCGGCCTAGCCGGGGCCGTCGCTTTGCAGGAAGCGATCTATGCTGCGGTGAAGGCGACGCCGCTGCTGCAGGGCGCTTCCGTCTATTATTTCACCGGCTACGATGCGGGAGGGATCGCCGCGGGACCCAATCCGGCGACGACCCCGGGCCTCGCGGATGCCGATACGCAGCATCCCTATCCGAACCAGGGCGAGGCGCCGCAGGCCTGGGTCGCGCGCGCCCAGGCCCTCGGCAACGAACACCCGGCGACGGGACCCGCCGTCTATACCGAAACGGGCTACAGCACGAACGGTGGCACGGGTGGCGCGGTCAACCAGGATGTCCAAGCCCGCTACACGCTGGATCTGCTGATGGACGATGCCAAGCAAGGCATCGCCATGACCTATCTGTATCAGTTGATGGACGCCTATCAGCCGGGCTCGCCGCAGGGGGATGACGGCTTCGGCCTCTTCGATCCGGCGAACCAGCCGAAGGAAGCGGCGGTCGCGCTGCACGACCTGACGGCCATTCTGGCCGACCCCGGCAGCCGCGCCACCACCTTCACCACCACGCCGCTCGCCTATACCCTTCCAGGCCTGCCTTCGACCGGTGACAGTCTGGAACTGCAGAAATCATCAGGCGCGACCGACATCGTGGTCTGGGCCGAGCCCGCCATCTGGGATGAGGCGAGTGGGCACGAAATCGCGGCTCCCGTTAGCGAAACGACCCTCGACCTCGGCAAGACCTATGCGCAGGTCAAGATCTTCGATCCTCTGCTTGGGACCGCGCCGGTGCAGACGCTCACAGGCGTCAGCCGCGTCACCCTCGCCTTGACCGACCATCCGCTCATCGTCGAGGTCGCCCCGCAGGTGGTGTCCACGACCAGCGGAGGCGGCTCCGACGCCGTCTCCGGCGGTGGAACCGCCCCGGTGTCGAGCGCCGGATCCAGCCCCGCCAGCACGCCGCAATCGAACTCCACAGCCTCGGGCGGCGCGTCTGCCGCCAGCACCCCGGCCGTTGCGGGCCAAACCGTGCCGTCCTTCCTCTTTCTCGGCGCGACGAGCGCGATGGCAGGCTTGGCACAGAGCCGCTACGGCGCCGGCTTCGCTCAGTCCGACGTGACTTTCGCAGGCCCGGGCGGCATTCCGGCGCCCAGGACGAACACGGCCGCTCTGGTGCTGACCGGTGGCAGCACGGCCCCGGTGCCCACGGGCTATGCCACCGTTCTGGACACGGCGAGCGGGGACCGGCTCACGGTCTCCGGTGCGGCGACAATCTTCCTCCAGCATGAGACGGCGCTCGAGACCGAGGCTGGGCCAAGCCTCGTCTTCGCCGCGGGGGCCGACACCATCTCCGCCGGCAGCGGCGCGCTGACTGTCGCGGGTGGTGCGCAGAGCCTTCAGGTCTTCGGCGGCGCGGGCAGCCTTCAGGTTGTCGGCGGGTCCGGCGCCGTGTCGGTGAGCGGTGGCACGGGCTCGCTTCTCGCCTGGGGCAGCACGGGGAGCCAGGCAACGCTGCTCATGGGCGGCAGTGGCCACAACACGCTGACCGGGGGCAGTGGCAGCGGCGCCTCCACCCTGGTCGGGGGCGCCAACGTCACCGAATTCGCCGGCGGCACCGGCCCCACGATGATGGTGGCCGGCACCGGCCAGTCCATCATGAACGGAACCACGGGCAGTGGTGCGGAGACGGTCTTCACCGCCGGGGGCACCGCCCTCATCGCCCTCAACAACGCGGCCGATACGATGGTCGGCGGTTCGGGTGCCGCGACCGTCATCGGCGGCGGCGGACCCACGGTCTTCGCCTTTCTCGACGGTCATGCCGGTGGCAGCGAGGCGATCCTGGGCTTCAGCGCGATCGACAATCTCGCTTTCGGCGGCTTCGCCGGCTGGGCGATCGCGAGCGAACACGTCGTTTCCGGGTCGGACGTGATGCGGCTGACCGACGGCACCGAAATCACCTTCGTGGGGCTGGCACACACACTGTTCTGAGGGCGGCGGCCGGCGCCGCCTATTTCCCCTGGCCGCCGCGGCCTTCGTGCAGCATCCGCTCGACCCGGCGGATGAGGTCGTCCACGCCGAAGGGCTTCGTCAGCACCTCCATCCCCGGCGCGATATGGCCGTGGTTGAGCACGGCGTTCTCGGCATAGCCGGTGATGAAGAGCACCCCGAGATCGGGGCGTGAGACACGCGCCGCATCCGCGACCTGCCGGCCATTCAACGCGCCCGGCAGGCCGACATCGGTGATCAACAGATCGATCCGCGTATCGCTCTCGAAAACCTTCAGGGCGGCAGCACCGTCCTCGGCTTCGATACAGGCATAGCCGAGATCGCCCAGCGCATCGGCGACGAGTAGCCGCACCGTGGGTTCGTCATCCACGATCAGCACCGTCTCTCCGGCATGCGACTGGCGGGGCGTGAGGGCGGTATGCGTCATGTCGGCCTCCACCGTCTCCCCCAGATGACGCGGCAGGTAGATGCTGACGGTGGTGCCGTGGCCGACCTCCGAATAGATCCGGACATGGCCGTGCGACTGGCGGGCGAAGCCATAGACCATGGAGAGGCCAAGGCCGGTGCCTTCGCCGATCGGCTTGGTGGTGAAGAAGGGATCGAAGACGCGGTCCAGGATCGACTTGTCGATTCCTGTGCCGGTATCCGTCACGCTGATGGTGACGTATTGCCCAGCCGACAGATTGCGCTCGCGCGCCGTGCGCTCGTCCAGCCAGCGATTGGCCGTCTCGATGGTGATCCGGCCGCCCGAGGGCATCGCGTCGCGCGCGTTGATGCAGAGGTTGAGGATCGCATTCTCGAGCTGATTGGCGTCCACCAGCGCCGTCCACAGCCCGCCGGCGGCGATGGTCTCCACCGCGATGGCCGGGCCCACCGTGCGCTGCACCAGTTCCACGAGATCGGCGAGCAAGCGGTTGACGATGACCGGCTTGGGCTGCAGCGTCTGCCGCCGGGCGAAGGCGAGCAGCCGATGGGTGAGGGCGGCGGCGCGGCGTGCCGCCCCCTGGCCGGCCGCAAGATACTTCTCGACATCCGCCGTGCGGCCTTGCGCGACGCGGATGCCGATCATTTCGAAGGTACCGGAAATGCCGGCGAGCAGATTGTTGAAATCATGCGCGAGGCCGCCGGTCAGCTGGCCGACGGCTTCCATCTTCTGGGCCTGGCGCAGCGCCTCCTCGGTGATCTTCAGCCGCTCCTGCTCGGCCAGCCGCTCCGTCACGTCGTAGCAGAACTGGAAGGCGCCGATCTGCCGGCCCTCGCCATCCCGCAGCACGCCATAATGCTGTTCGTAGAAGGCACGGGCGAAGGCAGGATCCCCGTATTCTCGCGTCACCACATGGTCTTCGCCCGCCAGCGCGCGGGACCAGCTGTCCTGCACGGCCGCGAGCAGCGCCGGGCGGTCGCCCAGAAGGTCGGCGATCGTATCGCCCACCTTGGGACGGATGCCGTAGACACGCTCGAACTCGTTCGCCGCTGCGCGGTTGATGGCACGGTAGCGCAGGTCCATGTCGACGACGAGGACGAAGGCGTTGGTCTTTTCGACGATCTCGGCGAACAGGCTGCGCCCAGCCAAGGCCTCGGCGACACGGGCCTCCAGCGTCTCGTTCAGCTCCTGCAGCCGGCGCTCGGACCGCTTACGATCCGTCACGTCCTTGAACAGAACGGCGACCTGCCGGCGTTCGGGCGGTTCGAGGCGGAAGGAGGTGATTTCGAGATGCCGGCCTGTCTTCACCAACTCCTGCTCGAAACGGATGGGCTGTCCCGTCGCCAGCACGGGACCATAGCGGGCGATCCAGGAATCGGCTTCGTCCGGCACCATGTCGCGCAGCTTCTGCCCGACGACGTTCGGAATGCCGGCATGCACCGCATAGGCCGGATTGGCATCGACATGGACGTAATCGCTCAAGGGGCCGTGCGGCCCATCGAAGAATTCGATGACGCAGAAGCCCTGGTCCATTTTGTCGAAAAGACCGCGGTAATAGGCTTCGTCACCGACGAAAGCGCGAAGGACCGACGCCCGCGTATCGTCTGTCTGAAGGCCGCCGGTCGCCGGCGTCGTCTCCGTCATGGTCTCGCCTCGATTTGAGCAACGATAACGCATTCGCTGGCGTATCAGGTCAAGTCGCCTCTCTTCCATCGAGGGACTGTGAAGTCCGAACTAGCGCGCTAGACTGGCCGATTGGATCAACCAGGGTTCAGAAGCCGGCGGCGGCACCATGCCAACCGGCCCACCCGCCAGAGGCCACCGCGTCCATGCCCGAGTCTTCCACCTACCGCATCCTCGATCTCGCGAGCCTGCCCGTCTATATCGCCGGCCGTCCTGCGCTGGCCGCCCGGCTCGGCGGCAGCCCGGATGACTGGCGCCTGCGGGACGTGGCCGACGGCAATCTCAACGCGGTCTTCCTGGTGGACGGGCCGAACGGCCGGCTCTGCCTGAAGCAGGCGCTGCCGTATGTGCGCGTCGCCGGCGAAGGCTGGCCGATGGATGTGAGCCGCGCCTTTTTCGAAGCCGAGTACATCCGCCGCCTGGCGCCCTTCATCGGTGATCTGGCACCCCGCCTCTACGACTATGACGCGGCGCAGTTCCTGCTCGCCATGGAACAGCTCACCCCGCACGTCATCCTGCGCCAGGCGATGATCGCGGGGCGGCGGATGCCGCGCGCCGCTTCCGACCTTGGCGCTTACGTTGCAGCGGCGAGCTTCCACACCTCCGATCTCGCTGCGCCTTTCGAGGTGAAGGCCGCCGACCAGGCGACCTTCGCCCGCAATCTGGCGCTGCAGCGCATCTCCGTCGATCTCGTCTTCACCGATCCCTACACAGTCTCGGACCGAAACCGCATCCTGCCGGCGCTGGTGGGCTGGGCCGCGGATTTCCGCGCCGACATCGACCTCAAGCAGGCGGTGGCCGAGGCACGGCTCACCTATCTCACGCGTGGGCAGTCCCTGATTCACGGAGACCTTCACACCGGCTCCGTGATGGTGACGGAGACCGAGACCCGGGTGATCGACGGCGAATTCGCCTGGGTCGGGCCGAGCGGCTTCGACATCGGCACCGTCATCGCCCATTACGTCATGGCCTGGTACGCGAAGCCCCATCACGCGGACACGCCGGCGGGCTTCCGCGAGACGATCCTGACGGACATCCTGACCTTCTGGCGCGTCTTTGAAACCCGCTTCCTCGACCACTGGCGGGCGTTCGAGGGCGAGACGGATGGTTACCCCGCGGCGCATTTCGCCGAACCCGTCGCCGCCAGCCGGCTGGAAACGCGGCGGCGCGCCTATGTCGCCGATCTCTTCCACGACGCGCTGATGTTCATGGCCTGCAAGATCATCCGCCGCGTGCTGGGCTTCGCGCAGATCGCCGATTTCCTCGTCATCGCCGATGAGACGCGGCGCGCCGAAGCCCAGGCCGGGGCCCTCGCGCTCGCGCGCTCCGTCCTGCTGCACCCCGAACGCTACGGCGACATCGCGTCTCTCGTCGCCGCTCTGCCGCGCTTCGAGGCGGCCGGGCTCGACCCGGCGCCGACGCGCCCGCTCTGAGACGCCTCAGGCGGAGGCGCGGCGCACCGCGCGGGCAAGCGCTGCCCGCGTGGCTTCGACCTCCGGCCCAGTGACGCGGAGCGGCGCACAGCCCGCGACATCCCAGTGCAGATGGGCGAAGTCCGGATGCAGCTGGATCGGGCCGCCGCCATTCTCGAAGGCGCTGCGATCCGCCTGCGGCAGCAGGCTCTCGGTCGGCAGGCCCTCGCTCGTCAGCACGTCATGCTGGGCGAGTTCGAGGTGATGATAGGTCACCGTGCTGCGCCGGGCCTGGCACACGGCGTCTCCATCGACGAGGTATTTGACGGGAATCAGCACGCCTTGGCTGAAGACCGCATGATCCGGCGACAGGTAGAGATCGCGGCAAGGCTGGTTCGGGCCGAAGGCATGCGCCCGTACCCGCACCGGCCAGACGCGCGTGGGGTTCGGGTGGCGCGCGCAATCAACCTGCCGCCGCCCCGCCCAGAGGATGGGCTGCGACCCGCCGAACCGCGTCTCGACCATCATGCCCGGCACCAGAGTCTCGACCGCAACCTCGCCATCCGGCGTCGCGATGCGCGTGCCCGCGGCGAAACAGGGCAGCGTCGCGACATAGCCATGAACCGCGTTGGACCCCGCATTCAGATAGACGCCGACGGCCTGGTCCTCGTAGCCCGAATTGCCCGAGGTGGTGGCCGCATCGGGATAGGCGAGATCGGTCCAGACGATGTCGGTGAAATTGTGGATCGTCGCCGAGAAGGCACCTTCGGTGCCGTCCGCCAGCAGATAGTCGCCCGTCACGATGTAGCTGTCCGGCGTCATGCCGCCGGTGATGCCGTCGAAATGCGTGACCACCGCGCCGGGGTGGGTGAAGGAATACCAGTCCCCGCTCGTCATGTCGTAGAGATAGGCCTGGGTCAGTTGGACCGAGCCGTCGAGCGCGGTGTAGCCGCCCGCGATGACGTGATCCCAGATGCCATAGGCCGTGGTGCTAATTGCGCCCGGCTTGTCGTTGGTGACGGTCTCATGCGTCGTCATGTCATAGATGAAGGCGTTTCCGAACAGCGGATAGTTTGCATAGTCGTCGTTGCCGGCGAGCCCCGTGTCGTAATTGCCGACGACGTAGTTGCCATAGGTGCTGTGCGGAATCGTATCGGTGGCGCCAGGGGCGTTGATCGTCGCGTAGGAGCCGTCGGCCGCCTTGTAGATGAAACCGTTGTCGAAGGCGGAGCCGGCCAGCTTGTAGCTGCCGACGACGACGATGCCGGTGGTGGCGTCACCGGTCGTGGGCCCATACGGCACGGTACTGACGGCGCCGGGCACGTCGATCATGATCCATTGCTGGTTGGCCTCGTCATAGATGAAGCCGTGGTCGTCCCCATCGCTGCCGACATACATGCCGACGATGTTGGTGCCGGCGATCCCGGTCAGGAAGGTGGAATAGGCGGTGCCGGAGATGCTGTAGTCGAGCGTCGTGTAGTCGATGGTCGACATGGGCTGGCTGCCTTTCCGTCACCGGAGCGACAGGCGGAATGACTGCCGCAGGGCGGTATCGTAACAGTCCGGCGCGTCCTCAACAATTCGGAATGAAAACGATACTCCGCAGTTTCCGGGCTGCGGCCTAGGGCGCGAAGGCGGTGAGCAGCCGTCCCTGGCGCAGGCGGCGGCCGAGCACCGCGCCCAGCGTCAAGCCGCGGATGGCGAAGAAGAAGAGGAACGCGATCCAGAGGCCGGCATTGCCGAGCGGCGGCATCAGCACCGCCCAGGCCCCGAGGAAGAGCGCGAGGGACAGCAGCATCATGTCGCGCATGTCGCGCGACCAGGTGGCGCCGATGAAGATGCCGTCGAGCTGGAAGGCTGCGGCGGCGATCAGCGGCACCAGGGCGGCCCAGAGGAGGCTCGCGGATGCGGCAGCGCGGACCGAGGGCGCCCGCGTCATCAGGGCGATGAAGCCCTGGCCGGAGGCGAGATAGGCGAGGGTGATGACGAGGCCGGAGGCGAGGCTCCAGCCCAGGGTGAGGCGGACGGCGCGAAGAAAACCCGCGCGGTCGCGTGCGCCGATCATGCGGCCGGCGAACTGCTCGGCGGCGGCGGCGAAGCCGTCCAGGCAATTGGCGGAGAGCGCGAAGAACTGCATGTGCACCGCATTGGCGGCGAGCACCGCGGGGCCGAGCGCCGCCCCCTGGCGGGTGAAGAAGGCGAAGGCGAAGAGCAGAGCGAGGGTGCGGATCAGCGTGTCGCGGTTGAGCACGGCCATGTGCCGCCAGCCGAGCCGGTCGGCCAGTGCCGGGCGGAGGCCGGCCCAGGCCCCAGGCCCCATGATGCGGCCGAGCAGCAGGAGCCCGGCGAGGAAAGCGATGCCTTCGCCGGCGACGGCCGCCCAGGCAGCGCCCCGCACCCCCATGCCGAGATGGAGCACGGTCCAGAGGCAGAGGAGGATGTTCGTGCCGTTGAGCAGGATTTGCAGCGCGAGGCCGGCGCCCGCGCGGCCGCGGCCGAGCAGCGCGCCGAGGATCGCGTAGTTGCCCAATTCTAATGGCGCCGAGAGGATGCGGATGACGCAATAGGCGGCCGCCGCCTGATAGACCGCGCCCTGCGCGCCGAGCAGTGGCAGGCCGATCCGGATTTCAGGCCCTGCCAGCAATAGGAGCAGGAGCCCGAGGCCGAGCCCCGTGGCGAGCGCCCGATGGAACACGGCCCGTGTCTCCGCCGGCCGGCCTTCGCCGAGGGCGATGGCCGTGAGGCCGAGCGTGGTGCTGCGCAGGAAGCTCAGGCTGACCAGCAGCAGGTCGAAGAAGATCGCGGCGATGGCGATGCCGGCCGCGAGCTGCGGTTCGGCGAGCTGCCCGATCGCCGCCGTGGAGACGGCACCCACCAGCGCCGTACTGAGATAGGCGAACATCATCGGCACGGCGATGCCGAGGACCCGCCGATGCGTGACGGTGAAGGCGGGGGGAGGGGACTGGACAACGCTCATCGCCGCACTGAGCCCAAAACCCGGCAGCAGAGCAAGAGCGCGACCCTTGACGATGCGCCGCGCGGCGCCATTCCAGGGAAAGGGGGGCGCGGGCGGCGATGCAGGGCAATGCGGATCTGATGTCGAGCCTGGCCGTGGCCTGGGCGGACCCGATGGCGGCCTTCGGCCGCTTCGCGGGCCATGCCGGCGCGCTGCTCCTCGCCTATCTGCTGGCGCTGCCGGCCGGCTGGAACCGGGAAAAGCGGGAGCGCTCGGCAGGCTTGCGCACCTTCCCGCTCGTCGCGGTCGCCGCCTGCGGCTTCGTGCTGATCGGCACCGCCGCCGCGGGGCCGGGCTCGGCGCAGGCGCGCATCCTGCAGGGCCTGCTGACGGGCGTGGGCTTCATCGGCGCCGGCGCCATCCTCAAGGGCGCGCATCACACCCATGGCACGGCGACGGCCGCGAGCCTCTGGGCCACCGGTGCGCTGGGGGCCGCCGTGGGCTACGGCCTCTTCGGCATTGCCTCGCTGCTGTCGCTCGCGATCTTCGCGACCTTGCGGTTCACGACGGGGCTCAAGGAGCGCGACGCACCACCGCCACAGGCGCGGGAGGAGCGGCGCGGGGAGAAGGAGGGGTGAGCCGACTGGGCATCGTCGTGCCCGGCCCCCATGCTAGGCCCTCGTGCCGCGCATCTCCCCGGCTGAGCGCCCCGACGGGTGGACCCCCGGCATGAAGCCGCGGGTCGGGATGAACGGAGTGCGTCCCTCTAACGCTGACCCCTAATGCACCGCGGCCTCGTCCGGATCGACGCCTTCCGCCGCGTTGTAGCGCCGGGCGAGTGCCGGCATGGTCAGCCCCTGCACGATGATGGTGAAGACGACGACGGCATAGACCACCGGCACCAGATGGCCGCGCGGGGCATCGCCCGGCAGGCTGAGCGCGAGGGCGACCGAAATGCCGCCGCGCAAGCCGCCCCAGGTCAGCACGGCCAGGGCGTGCGGCGTCAGCAAGCCGGGCAGCCGCAGGAAGGCGACCGGGACGAGGATGCTCACGAAGCGGGCGAGCAGGGCGAGCAGGATGGCGATGCCGCCTGCCAGCAGATCGAGCCCGGTCAGCGGCACGGAGACGAATTCCAGGCCGATGAGCAGGAAGAGCAGGGTGTTCAGCAACTCGTCGATCATCGACCAGAAGGTCGAGACATGGTGCTGCGTGATCTCGCTCATGGCGTTGTGGCCGGTCTCGCTGCCCATGGCGAGGCCGGCGACGACGACCGCGATGGGTCCCGAGAGGCCGAGTGAGCTCGCGAGGCTATAGGTGCCGGTGGCGAGTGCCAGGGTCAGGATGAGTTCGAGATTGTAATCGTCCACCCGGCGCATCAGGCGCAGCGCCACCCAGCCGGTGATGAAGCCGAGGAAGGCCGCACCCACCGCTTCCAGCAGGAAGGAGCGGGCGACTTCGGCGACGACGTGGACATGGGCGTTGGATGTCGCGAGACCCAGGAAGACGGTGAAGACGACGACGCCGACGCCGTCGTTGAACAGCGCTTCGCCGGCAAAGATCGCACGGAAGCCGGCAGGCAGGCCGAGACGCTTGAGGAGACCGACGACCGACACCGGGTCGGTCGGGGCCAGGATGGAGCCGACCACCAGGCACCAGATGAACGGCACCGGCTGGCCCAGCGCGCGAAACACGAGATAGATGCCCGTGCCGAAGACGCCGACGGCAATCAGCACGCCGACCGTCGCCAGCACCAGCACCGTCCACTTCCGGCGCAGCAACTCCCGGATGTCGACATGCGCGGCGCCGGCGAAGAGCAGGAAGGCGAGCGCCCCGTTCATCAGCGTCGCCGGCAGGTTGATGGTGTCGAGCAGGCTAAGGGCGAGTTCGCGGAAGTTCACGAAACTCACCAGCGGGTCGATGGCGATGGCGAGGATCGAAACGGCGAGGGCCACGATGAGGACCCCGGTGGAGGCGTGCACCCGCAGCAGGCGGTAGTTGATGATCCCGCAGACCGCCGAGAGCGTCAGCAGGATGGCGATGAAGCTCAGGCCACTCACGACGGATCGCCGTCCCCGGCGGTGCCGCGGAGCGCCCGATCGGCCACTCCGCTAAGATGATGATGCATCTGTGTCAGAGCCTCCTGCTTGTCACCACGTTCGATGCAGTCGATCAGCGCGCAGTGTTCCGCGACCGCGCAATGGCCGGAATGGGCAAGGCGGTGGTCGGAGAGCAGGAGCGAGCAGCGCGAGACGAGTTCAGAGACGTAGCGCGCGAGCAGGGGGCTGCCCGCGGCTTCCGCCAGGCGCACGTGAAACTCGCCGGACAGCCGCACGGATTCGGCGCGGCCGGCGGGCCCGGCGGCGAGTGCCCTTTCCTCCTCGGCGACATGGGCGCGCAGCGCCGCGACGTCCGGACGTGGGCGGCCGGCCTCGAAGAGCCGGTCGATGACGATGCCTTCGATGCTGCGGCGGAGGTCGAGAATGTCGGCGGCCTCGTCCTGGCTGGGCAGGGCGACGCGCGCCCCCTGATTGCTGGCGCGCACCAGTAGACCTTCCGCCGTCAGGCGGGTGAAGGCGGCGCGCACGATGGTGCGGCTGACGCCGAAACGCTCCGCCACGTCGAGTTCTGGCAGTTTGGTGCCGGCGGCCAAGCCTTGCTCGATGATGTCGCGGCGGAGGGCGGCATAGACCCGGTCCGGGCCGTCTCCGGTGCGGCGGGCCTTGGCGGGCCGCCACGCTTTCGGTTCGCGGGGGGAAGGACTCTGCGGCATGATCGGCGGGAAACTAGAGAAAACT
>NZ_BAAFHE010000009.1:0-132160 GCF_054665075.1 Acidisoma sp. 7E03 | reverse complement strand
CGGAGAGGCGCGGGGGCGCCTCTCCGCCGCCTCACAGGCCCACGGCCTTCATGCCTTCGGGGGCGTAGCGCTCCCCGGCGACCGCGGAGGCCGGGAGGATCGCGTCGATCTCCGCGAGCTCCGCCGCGCTCAGGGTGATCTCGGTCGCACCGAGATTCTCGTCGAGATACGTCCGACGCTTGGTGCCTGGGATAGGAATAATGTCCTCTCCCTGCGCCAGGACCCATGCCAGGGCCAACTGCCCCGGCGTGCAGCCCCGCGCCTCTGCGACAGCGCGGATCTTCGCCGCGAGTTCCATGTTCTTGGCGAAATTCTCGCCCTGGAAGCGGGGCGAGGTGCGGCGCCAGTCGTCGGGCTCAAGATCCTCGACACGCTGGATCTGGCCGGTGAGGAAGCCACGGCCGAGCGGGCTATAAGGCACGAAGGCAATGCCCAGCTCCCGCGTGACCATTAGGATTTCGGTCTCAGGTTCGCGCGACCAGAGAGAATATTCCGTCTGCAGTGCCGCGATCGGATGCACGGCATGGGCGCGGCGGATCGTCTCCGGCCCCGCTTCCGACAGGCCGAGATGCCGCACCTTGCCTTCCCGCACCAGTTCGGCCATCGCGCCCACCGTCTCCTCGATCGGCACGCGCGGATCGACCCGGTGCTGATAGTAGAGGTCGATCACCTCGAGCCCAAGCCGCTGCAGGCTCGCCTCACAGGCCGCCTTCACATAGGCCGCGTCGCCCCGCACTGGCCCGCGCTTGCCCTCGGAATCCCAGGTGTTGCCGAACTTGGTGGCAATCACGACGTGGTCCCGCACCGGGCCGAGCACGCGCCCAACCAGGGTTTCGTTGGCACCGAAGCCGTAGACGTCGGCGCTGTCGAAGAAGGTGACGCCGCGTTCCACCGCGTGCCGCAGGGTCGCGATCGATTCCGCCTCGTCCCGCCCGCCGTAGAAGGCCGACATGCCCATGCAGCCGAGCCCGAGCTCGCTGACGAGGGGCCCGTGGGTCCCAAGCTTGCGCTGTTTCATCGTCTCAGCCTTCCGGGAAATCGGCGCCGCGCGTGGTCTCTTCCCAGGCGTCGATGTCGGCCGCGACCTGGGCGAGCTTCTCGCGCGCGCCGTCCAGCGCCATCTGGCCGAGCACGAGACGCAGCGGCGGGTTCGGCGCCGCCACGACGTCGATGATCGCCTGCGCCGCGCGCACCGGGTCGCCCTTCTGGCTGCCGCTGTAGTTCGCCATCATGCGCAGCCGGGCATGCACCGTGCTGTCGTAATCCTCGATCACGGTCTTGGAGCGGATCAGCGAGCGGCCGGCGAAATCCGTGCGGAAGGGCCCGGGCTCGACCAGCAGAACCTTGATGCCGAGCGGCGCCCCTTCCTGCGCGAGGGATTCGGACACGGCTTCCACCGCATGCTTGGTCGCCGAATAGTAGCCGCTTCCGGGGAAGGCGCGCAGCCCCGCGATGGAGGAAAGGTTGACGATGAAACCTGAATGGCGCTGCCGCATGCCGGGCAGAACCGCCTTGGTCATGTCGATCAGGCCGAAGACGTTGGTGTCGAACATGGTTCGCACCGCACTGTCCTCACCTTCCTCGATCGCCGCCATGTAGCCGTAGCCGGCATTGTTCACGAGCACGTCGATACGGCCGAACTTCTCCTCGGCCTGGCGCACGGCGTGGCGGATGGCATCCTGGTCGGTCACGTCGAGGGCAAGGGCGAGGGCGCGGTCTTCGTGGCCCTCCACCAGGCCGCCGATCTTCGTGACGTCACGCGCGGTCGCCACCACCGCATAGCCCTGCCGCAGCAGCAGCCCGACCAGATCGCGGCCGAAGCCGGTGGAGCAGCCGGTGATGAACCAGACCGATTTGTCCTGGGTCATTGGGATTCCTTTCCTATGATGGTCGCGCTCAGCGATCGACCATCGCCATGCGGGATTCATTGTAGCGCGGGCCGGCGATCTTGCCGGCGCCGAGGGCCGCTTCCAGCGTCGCCATGTCCTCGGATGTCAGGCGGATCGCCGCCGCGCCGATGTTCGCTTCCAGATTGCGGACGTGGCGAGTACCAGGGATAGGAACAAAATCCTCGCTCTTATTGAGGATCCAGGCGAGCGCGATCTGCGCGGCCGTCGCACCCCGGGCCTCCGCAAGCTCCCGCACGGCGGCGGCCGCTGCCATGTTGGCGTCGTAATTGGCGCCCTGGTAGCGCGGATCGCCATGCCGGAAGTCGCTCTCCGGATAGTCTTCGGCGCGCTTCGCCTGGCCCGTCAGGAAGCCACGGCCGAGGGGCGAGAAGGGGACCAAGCCGATGCCGAGGTCCTTCAGCGCGGGGATCACGTCGGCCTCCAGATTGCGCTCCCAGAGCGAATATTCGCTCTGCACGGCGGTCACCGGCTGCACGGCATGGGCGCGGCGGATGGTGCCGACACCGGCTTCGGAGAGGCCGAAATACTTCACCTTGCCGGCGCGGATGAGGTCTCCGACCGCGCCGGCCACCTCTTCGATGGGGACGTTGCGGTCAACCCGGTGCTGGTAGAGCAGGTCGATGCGATCGGTACGCAGGCGCTTGAGGGACGCCTCCACCACGTTCCGGATCTGCTCGGGGCGGCTGTCGGTGCCGATCGGCTTCCCATCCTCGATGCGAAAGCCGAACTTGGTCGCGATCGTCACCTGGTCCCGCCGGCCTTCCAGGGCACGGCCCAGCAGTTCCTCATTGGCGAAGGGCCCGTACACTTCGGCGGTATCGAGGAAGGTGCAGCCCAGGTCGATCGCGCGGTGGATGGTCGCGATCGACTCCGCTTCCACCGCCGGCTCGTAGGATTGGCTGAACCCCATGCAGCCGAGACCAATCGCGGACACGGTCAATCCTTGGCGGCCCAGCCGCCGTGTGCCCAGAGTCATGTCGTTGTCCTCACAGCATTTCGAGGGCGCGCTTGCGGCGCGGCGGAGGAAAGGCCTGGTCGATCTCGGCGAGATCGGCCGCATCGAGGGCGAGGTCGAGCGCGCCGAGATTCTCGTCGACCCGCTCGTGCGTCGCCGTCTTCGGAATGGTGGCAACGCCTGGATGGCGCAGCCCCCAGGCCAGAATTACCTGGCCGGGCGTGGCCCGATGCCGCTCGGCGACCCGGGCAATGGCCGGATGCCTCAGCACGCGCCCGGACTGGCCGAAGGGCGTGTAGGCCATGATGGGAATGTGCCGGGACTGGCAATAGGGAAGAAGACTGAACTCGATCCCCCGCGATTGCGGGTTATACAGCACCTGGTTCGCGCTGCATTGAACCGTGGCCGGAATATCCTCCATGTCCTCGACGTCGAAATTGGAGACGCCCCAGGCACGGATCTTGCCCTCGGCGCGCAGCTCTTCGAAGGCGGTGACCGTTTCTTCCACCGGCACGCCGCCGCGCCAGTGCAGCAGGTAAAGATCGAGATGATCGGTGCCGAGGCGCTTGAGGCTCGCCTCGCAGGCCCGTCGCGTGCCCGCCGCATCGGCGTGGCTCGGCGCCACCTTGCTGACGAGAAAGAGCCCGTCCCGTCGGCCGCGGATCGCCTCTCCCACCACCCGCTCCGAGCCGCCCTGTCCGTAGATCTCGGCCGTGTCGATCAGCGTCACGCCAAGGTCGATGGCGCGCTGGATGACCCGCACCTCCTCGGCCTGCGCCGCCCGATCCTCCCCGAAGCGCCAGGTGCCGAGGCCCATGACGGGCATGGCCCGCCCGTTCGGAACGGCAATCTCTTTCATCCTTGCGCCTCCTCAGCCATACGCAGGAGGCGGAGGAAGTTGCCGCCCCACAGCGCCGCGATCGCCGCGCGGTCATAGCCGCGGCGGATCAGTTCGGCGGTCACGGCCGGGGCCTCGCTCGCATCGTGGAAGCCGACCACGCCGCCGCCGCCATCGAAATCGGTACCGATGCCGACATGGGCAATCCCCATGCGCTGCACGGCGTAGTCGATGTGATCGACGAAATCGGCGAGCGTGACTTCGCTTTCCTTCCGCCCGAGCTTGAGGAAGAACGAGACGAGGGTGATCTGCGCCAGCCCGCCGGTCTCGGCCAGCCGGTCGAGCTGCTCGTCGTCGAGGTTGCGGGGATGGTCGCAGAGGGCGCGGCAGCAGGAATGGGTGGCGAGCACCGGGGTCTCGGACAGCTGCGTTGCCTCCATCATCGCCGCTTTCGCGACGTGGGAGACGTCCACCATCATGCCGAGCCGGTTCATGCGCTGGATGGCGGCGCGGCCGAGATCGGAGAGGCCGCCATGCAGCGTCTCGCCGTCGCCGAGGTCGCGCCGCGGCACGGCGGAATCGGACAGCGCGTTATGGCCGTTATGGGTCAGCGTCATGTAGCGCGCGCCGAGGTCGCGAAACCGGTTCAGCCGGTCCAGGTCGAGACCCATGGCGTGGCCGTTCTCCACGGCCGGGATGATGGCGGGGGCACCGTCCAGCCGGGCAGCTTCGATCTCGGCGACGGAGGTGGCCAGGCGCCCCGCGATCCCCGCCGCATTGTCGCCGGCTTCGCCCATGCCACGGATGGCGCCCAGCATGGCGACGGCGCGGGCGTAGGCCATCTCGAAGCCTTCCGCGTCCCGCTTGCCCTGCGGCACGTAGGCGGCGAAGCAGCCTGCCCCCATGCCGCCGCGCCGCATCTTCGGCAGATCGACGCGGCGGGGGCCGTCTTCAAAGGCGCTCGGGCCGGTGGGCCAGGGAATGTCGATATGGCTGTCGATGGTCAGCAACGCATCATGCAGCTGCCGATCCGTCATCATCATGGGAGCATCGTTCATGGCGGCAGGCTTCGCCGCCCCGGCTGATCCGTCAAGGGCGTGCGCAGGTCTGTTGCCACGGCACGCTATTTCTTGATCGCCGGTGTTCCCGGCACCGCCTGTCCCGGCTTTCCCTGCCGCACCTGGGATTTCACCGCCGAGACCAACTCTCCGCATTTGTGCGGATCGCCCACGCCGAAGTCGATGGTCGGCAAGATTGCAAGCGGCGCCGCGAGAAAGCCAAGGGCCGCGGCCAGCCCGCCACGGGCTGCCAGCTCCTTCACGCCGATGCCGATCGCGGGTTTACCGAGCGTGCCACCGATGCGGATCGGCGCAGGCAGGTTGCCGATGCTGAAGCCCTTCGATCTCGTTTGAATTTCGAAATTGATTACCTCGCTCTTGAGGTTCATCGCACCGGTGCCGCCGATCAGCGCCTCACCGGTATCGACCAGCAGCGCCTGGGTGGTGACCTGCCCCTGGCGCAGGTCGAAATCAGCAATCATGCAGTTGACCGGTGTCTGGTTCGGCACGCCCAGGGCGGAGAGAAGGGCTTTGCCGAATTCGAGGCCGGACAGATCGATGAGCAGGGCGCTCAGGCTGCCGCCTGCCATGTAGATGGCGAGCCCGCCATTGCCGTCCCCCAGGATGGTCGCAGCCGAATTGCCGGTGCCGTCGATCGTCGCGCGGCCACCGATGGCGCCGGCACCGCGGAAGGCATGTGTCGCCGCCATCAGGCGGGAGACGTCCACCTGGTCGAAATGGACGTCCGCCTTGAGCTTGACCCGCTTGTCGCTGACCGGGGAGATCGCGATGTCGCCCTGCACGCGCCCGCTGCCGATGGTGAAGATCAGCGGATGCAGCCGCACTGCGCCATCCACCACGTCCATGGTGACGATCAGGCTGTCGAGCGGCAGGTTGCGGCCCTCGATGTGATGGCCGTTGTATTTCAGGTGGATGTTGGCGGCGTCGAGCTTGGGCAGGTTGATCGGGGCCGTCGGCAGAAGGCGGCCGGACCGGGCGCCACTCGCCGCGGCCTGGCGCTGTGCGGGCGTCGCCGTCTTGGTCGTCGCGCGGCCCGGATTGGTGCCGAGGAAGCCGCCGAGATCGGCGAGGTCCACCCGGCGGGACTGCAGATCCATCGTGACCTCGGGCTTCTTGCCCTCGGGCTCCTCGACGATCGTGCCCTCGAGGTCGCTGTTGCCGACGACGCCGTGGAAATTGTCGAAGCGGATGCGGCGCGTCGCCGTCTCGTAGTTCAGCTTGCCGGTGATCTTGTAGGCAGGGGTCTTGGGGATGGGAATGCCCGTCAGCGGATAGAGGTCCGCCATGTTCGCCCCCTGCAGCGTCAGGTCGAGATCGGTGCCGGCGAAGGCCAGCGGGTCCTGCACGGTGCCGGCCAGGGCGACCTTGGTGTCGCCGTTGGCGATGTGGAGGTCGATCGGGAACGGGGTCTGCTTGTCCGTCACCGACAGCAGCGCCCCGGTCAGCAGGGCGGCGGTGATCGGCTGGCCGGCATAGGTGCCCTTGGCCTTCGCGCGCACTTCCGTTGTCTGGCCGTGATCGGCGATGACACCTTCGGCCTTCGCCGTCTCGATGTCCGCCGTCATGTCGGCCTTGAGCTTCGGTATGACGGCGTGCAGCCGGCCATCCTCGATCGTCAGGCTGCCGAGCTTGGGCGAGGGGGAGGGCTTTTCGCCGGGCGCCGTCTTCGCGGGCTTCAGGGCCAGGGTGTAGTTGTTGTGGCCGTCGGGCAGTTGCCGCAGTTCGAGTTCGGGGCCCGCGACGTCAATCACCGGGATCGAGAGAATGCGGTGATGGAGATAGGCCATCACGTCGAGGGTGATGCCGAGATGGGCGATGCGGGCGAGGGGCGGAGTATCGCCCGGGAAATCCTTCGGATTCTGCACCACGACGCCATCCGCCGCGATCCGCGTCTGACGGCCGAGGCGCACATGGAGATGGGTGATGTTGACCGGCCGCCCGAGCGCAGAGGAGGCTTGCGCCTCCACCAGGGGGATGAACCAGTCCCAACTCCAGAACAGGATGAGAAGGAGGATGACGAGGAGTGGCACGCCCCCGAAAAGCGAAAGCCTCCGCCAACCCCGTCTTGTCATCCTGCGATCCCTGGTCTTTTCTGAGACTTAGGGATGAATTTGCGACATTTCAGGAAGAGCTGTCCGCCCGGCCGCCCGCGGCCGAACGCAATCGCGTGAGGCGGCGCACGGGGCCACCGGCCCGAGGGAGGCTAGATGATCAAGTTCTACTACAACATGGCGCCGAACCCGATGAAGGTCGCGCTCTTCCTCGAGGAATCGGGGCTGCCCTACGAGACGGTGCCGGTGGATACGCGCCTCGGTGAGCAGCATACGCCCGCGTTCGATGCATTAAATCCTAACCACAAAGTGCCGGTCATCGATGATGATGGGAAAATAATCTTCGATAGCAATGCCATCCTGCTCTATCTGGCCGAAAAGACGGATCGATTCCTGAGCGCGCCTGGGGATCGCGGCGAGATGCTGTCCTGGCTGATGTTCGTCGCCACCGGCATCGGCCCCTATTCCGGCCAATGCGTCCATTTCCGCCATTTCGCCCCGGAGCCCAAGGACTACCCGGTCGAACGCTACCTCTTCGAGGCGAAGCGCCATTACGGCATCGTCGATACCCGCCTCGCCACGCGGTCCTTTATGATGGGCGAGACCTATACCATTGTCGACATGGCGCTGTGGGGCTGGGCACGCATGGTGCCCTTCGTGATCGGGCCGGACGCGTGGGAATTTCTTCCTAACCTCAAGCGGTTCATGGACGCCATGAACGCGCGCCCCGCCGCGCAGCGGGCGGAGGCGCTGAAGAGCCGCCACGCCTTCAAGACCGAAACCGACGAGGCGGCGCGCCGCGCGCTCTTCCGCCACATCACCGCCTGACGGGGACCGACCGATGCAGCATGGAATGAGCCGCGATTTTCAGATGCCGGGCCGCTCGGTCGCGGTGGGGGTGCGCGGCATGGCCGCGACGTCCCACCCGCAGGCGACCTTCGCGGCGGTCGAGATTCTGCGCCGGGGCGGCAATGCGATGGATGCCGCGATCGCCGCCTGCGCCGTGCAATGCGTGGTCGAGCCCGCGATGACCGGCATCGGCGGCGACTGCTTCGTGCTCTATGCGCCGCGCGGCGGCAGCGACATCCGCGCCTATAACGGCGCCGGTCGGGCGCCGGCGGCGACCGATGCGGCGGCGCTGCGCGGCCAGGGCCTCTCGGCCATTCCGCACAATTCGCCCCATGCCGTGACCGTTCCCGGCGCCGTCGATGCCTGGGCGCAGCTCTCTGCCGCCCACGGCACCCTGCCGCTCGCGACGCTGCTTGGCCCCGCGATCGAGCAGGCGGAGGGCGGCTTCGCCGTCACCCCGCGCGTCGCCTATGACTGGGCGGACACCGCGGCCCTGCTGCGCGAGCGGCCGGCGACCGCCGCCACCTATCTGATCGACGGCCGGGTGCCCGAAGCCGGGGATGTCCTGAAGCTGCCGGCCCTCGGCCGCACCTTGCGCGCCATCGGGGACCATGGCCGCGCCGCCTTCTATGACGGGCCGATCGCGGCCGAGATGGTCTCCGTCCTGCGCGCCGCGGGCGGCGTGCATACGGCGGCCGATTTCGCGGGCCATGCCGGCCGCTTCGTGACGCCGATCGAAACCCGCTTCCGCCAGTATCGCGTGCATGAATGCCCGCCGCCGGGGCAGGGGATCATCGCACTCCTCATCATGAACATCCTTGCCCAGTTTGAGGCGAAGGGCGACCCGCTCTCACCCGAGCGGCTGCACCTGGAGATCGAGGCGGCACGGCTCGCCTATGCGGTCCGCGGCGCGATCCTGGCCGAAGGCTCGCCGATGACGGGAAAGCGACTGCTGTCGGCCGAATTCGCGGCCGAGATGGCGGCGAAGATCAGACCCGATCGGGCGATGACGGAGCTGCCGGCCTTCACCGGCCCCGAGCATCGCGACACCGTCTATCTCACCGTCGTCGATGCCGAGCGCAACGTGGTCAGCTTCATCAACTCGGTCTTCGACCACTTCGGCAGCGGCATCCTGGCCCCAGACAGCGGCGTGCTGCTGCACAACCGCGGCATGAGCTTCAGCCTGGAGGAGGGGCACCCGAACACCCTCGCACCCGGCCGCCAGCCGATGCACACCATCATCCCCGGCATGATGACGGAAGGTGACCGGGTACGCATGTCCTTCGGGGTGATGGGCGGCCACTTCCAGGCCATGGGGCAGGCGCATCTCGTCACCAAGGTCGTGGATTACGGGATGGACCTGCAATCGGCAATGAGCCTGCCGCGTCTCTTCCCCGTGCCGGGCCGCGATTTCGTCGAGACGGAGGGCACCTTGCCGGCGGCGAGCCGCGCCGGCCTCGAAGCGCTCGGCCATCGCCTCGTGACGACGCCGGACCCCATCGGCGGCGCCCAGGCGATCTGGATCGACGAGGCGTGCGGCACGCTCTATGGCGGCTCGGAGCCGCGCAAGGATGGCTTGGCGCTGGGCTATTGAGTGGGGCCGTCTCGCGCGCTCGTCATGAGCCCAGGCGTTGACAGCGGGCGGGGCCGCGTGATTCCGAAGGGCATCATGCGCCGATTCTCGACCCTTTCCTGCCCCGTTCTCCTCCTCGCTGCGCTGCTGCTGATGGGCGGCGCGGCGCGTCCGGCCTTGGCTGAGCAGCCAGCCACCGCACCCGCGGCGGCACCCGCGCTTACAGCGGCCGAAACCCAGCAATTGCTGTCGGTGCTGCAAAATCCGCAGAAGCGGGAGCAGTTCGTCACCACGCTCAAGAACTTGGAAAAAGCCTCCGCGGCGACAGGTGCAGCAGCCGCTCCCACAGCCGCCGCCCCTGTGGCCGCGGCGCCGGCTGGAACGGCGGCCGCTCCCGCGGCGCCAGCGGCGAACGGCACGGCCGCCGCCCCCGCCAAAAGCGTGACGCTGCAACCCCATAGCCTCGGCGCGGACCTGATGAGCCAGGCCGATACCGTGCTCGCCCAGATCGCGGCTGATCTCAGCCGCACCAGCGTTTCGCTCTTCGATATCCGCGGCTTCGTTGCCTGGACGTCGACGATCAGCCAGGACCGCTTTGCCGTCTCGCTCGTCTTCAGCGCCGTCTGGCGCCTGGCCGTGGTGATGCTGCTGGCGCTCTTCTGCGAATACCTCGTCTATCTGGGCACCCGCCGCATCTATGCCCGGCTCGGCCGCAATTCCGGCACGGCGGAGGCTGAGGCGCGCCAGGCGCTCCACGAGTCGGACCGGGCCAAGGCCGTGGTTCAGGCACGGCAGGAGGAGGTGGAGGAAGGTGCGGCCGGCACCGAGGATGAAAGCCTCGGCGTCCTGCCTGCGACAGAGGAGCCGGCGGCCGAGCCGGATGTGGAGACGACGGAAACGCCGGTCGAAAACCGGCTCGGCGCCTCCGTGCCGGTACTGCCGGCACTGCCCAGCCCCGAGGATGCGCCGGCCGAGACCGAGAGTGATGGCCGGGTTCTCGAGCATCAGCCCGAGGCCGAGGAGGACGAGCGGCGGGGCTTTTCGCCGCTACGGCCGCTGCACAGCGGCTGGCCGCTGCTGCGTCGGCTGCCCTTCATCCTGCTCGCGATGATCGTGGATGCGGTGCCGGTCTTCGGCTTCCTGGCCGCCGCCTCCGTTCTGCTCGCGACCCCGCTTGCTGGCGACATCCTCATCCGCCTGACCCTTGGCGCGGTGATCAACGCCTATGCGCTGTGCCGGCTGCTGCTGGTGCTGGCCCGCGGCACGGTCTGCGCCCCCACAGCCAAGCTGCGCCTGCTGCATCTCTCGGACGACGCCGCAGCCTTCCTCGCGACCTGGAGCCGGCGGATCGCCCTCGTCATCCTCATCGGCTTCTCGGTGGTGCAGATCGGCGATGTCGCCGGCATGACGCTCGGCCTGCAGAATGCCATCACCCGCATCTTCAGCCTGGCCATCCACGTCATGCTGGTGGTGATGGTGCTGAAGCGGCGGCGCGAGGTGGCGGGCTGGCTCAGCCGGACGGACGGGAAGGGCGCCTGGGCCCGCCTCAAGCTCCGCCTCGCCCAGGTCTGGCACTGGCAGGCAGCCGTTCTCATCATGCTGCTCTGGGTGCTCTTCGCGACGGAGGTGACCAACCACGTGCAGCACCCGACGCGGCTGATCCTCAGCACGATCGGTCTGCTGCTCGTCTTCCGCGTGCTCCACATCGTCATGCTCGGCGCGCTGGAGAAGGCCTTCTCCATCGGCAATGCGAGCCTCGACGGGCATTACGCGATGATCGCGACCCGGGCGGCGCGCTACCACCGGCCGCTACGCTATCTCGTCAACGTTGCGGTGATCCTGGCACTCGTGCTGTCGCTGCTGCGGCTGTGGGACTTGCGGGCCTTCTCCTGGCTGTCGGTGGGCGATCTGGGTGACCGGCTGTTCCACTCGCTCGGCACCATCGGCATCACGCTGGTTCTCGCCATCGTCATCTGGGAGACGCTGAACTTTTTCATCCAGATCTATCTGGACGATCTCACCCAGCAGGGTCTCGTCATCCGCGCGGCCCGGTTGCGCACCATCCTGCCGCTGCTGCGCAACACGCTGCTCGTGATGCTGCTCGCGCTCTTCGTGCTGACGGCGATGAGCGAAGTCGGCGTCAACATCGGCCCGCTGCTGGCCGGCGCCAGCATCTTCGGCGTGGCCCTCGGCTTCGGCTCGCAGAAGCTGGTGCAGGACTTCATCAACGGCATCTTCCTGCTGTTGGAGAACGCCATGCAGGTGGGGGATTGGGTGACGGCGGCCGGCCTCTCCGGCACCGTCGAGAACCTCTCCATCCGCACGCTGCGCCTGCGGGCGAGCGACGGCTCGGTCCATATCATCCCCTTCAGCTCGGTCACGACGGTGACGAACATCAACAAGGGGCGCGGCAATGCCAGCCTCGCCGTCACTGTTTCCTACGATGAAGACACCGACCGGGTGGCCGAGCTGCTCAAGCAGATGGTCCTCGACATGCGGAACGAGCCGGAGTTCCAGGACGGCATTCTGAGCGACTACAACTACTGGGGCGTGGATTCGATCGACGGCCGGGTAGCGACGCTGATGGGGCAGGTGCCCTGCACCGACAAGATGCGCTGGGCCGTACAGCGCGAGCTCAATCGCCGCGTCAAGATCACCTTCCAGAAGGAGGGCATCACCCTGCTGCCGAGCGGCACCGTGATGGCCCTGCAGCATCCGCTGGACGTGCGGGTGGAGCCGCCGCCGCGGCCCACGTCTCGCCTTGGTGCGCCCTCGGGCTCATAAAGCGCCATGTCCATTCTCTTCTGGCGTGCAAAGCCCATTCCCGTCGTCGAACTGCGCGGCGTCATCGCCGGCCGGCAGGGCGCCCTCAACCTGCAATCCGCGGGGCCGCTGCTGGAGCGTGGTTTCGCGCTCGGCCGCGCCGCCGGTAAGCGGCTCATCCTCGCCGTGGACAGCCCCGGCGGCTCTCCCGTGCAGTCCGACCTGATCGGCCGTTTCATCCGCAGGCGGGCGGAGGAGACGGGCGTGCGGGTGACGGCGGTGATCGGCGACGTGGGCGCCTCCGGCGGCTATTGGATTGCCTGCGCGGCGGACGAGATCCGCGCCAATCCAATGAGCATCGTGGGCTCGATCGGCGTCGTCGGCGGCGGCTTCGGCGTCAATCGCCTGCTGGAACGGCTGGACGTCGATCGCAGGCTCTACACCGCCGGGCGCAACAAGGCACGGCTTGACCCCTTCAGCCCGGAAAAACCGGAGGACGTGGCCTTCACCCGCGCGCTGCTCGATGACCTGCACGGCCATTTCAAGGACTGGGTGGGGGGGCGCCGCGCCGGCAAGCTCACCCTGCCGGAGGAGGAATTGTTCGACGGCAGCTACATGGTGGGATCGCGGGCGCTTGCCGCCGGGCTGGTCGATACGCTCGGCGACGTGGACGGGCTGTTGCGGGAGATGGGCGGCCCGAAGGTCCGTGCCACCTGGCTGCGGCCCAAGGTGCGTCGCAGCCTGTGGCGCTTGCTCGGCCGCGGTGCGCGCGAGGCGGCGGTGGAAATGGCGGAACTCTGGAGTGAGCGGCCCCAGCTTAAATAGCTTTATGTTCAATGCAGTAAATCACTCTTTGCAAGCTACGCTTGAGGTGGCTTAGTCATGTTTGTTCTCATAAAACCTTGATAGTGTCCTGTTTTTAAAAGATCATGAGAGATATCAACGCGGCGGGTCGGCGCTCTCCTGACGGCTGGAAAGCTGCGTGCTAGGCTTGCGCTCCGGCGGCGTCGCGGGGCGCCCGAGCGAGGGACGGTCACATGCGTATGGATGCGGTTCGGCAAGCCTGGAACGAGCTGCCGATGGTCGATCTCGAAGGGCTTCTGCAGGGCCGGCTGCCGCTGATCTTGGCGCCGCATCCGGATGACGAAATCCTCGGCTGCGGCGGGCTCATCGCGCAGCTCTGCGCGGCCGGCCGGCCGCCTTACGTCGCTATCATGACCGACGGCAGCCATTCGCACCCAAATTCCAAGACCCATACGCCGGAGCGGTTGCGCCATATGCGCGAGGAAGAGGCGCGGGCGGCGCTGCGTCTGCTCGGCCTGCCGCATGGCCAGACTTGGTTCCTCGGCCACGAAGATACGGACGACCTGCCGGTTGCAGGGCCCGCCTTCCAGTTCGCCGCCCGGCGGCTCGGCGGCATCTGCGAAACCCATGGCTGCCAGGTGATCATCGCGCCCTGGCGGAACGACGGCCAGCAGGACCATGAAGCGACCGCGACGCTCGCCGAGCACGTCGCGCTGCGGGACGATCTCGGCCTGATCTTCTATCCGATCAACGGCTGGTCGATGCCCGACAGCGCCATCGTGGACGAGACGCAGCCGCGCGGCTGGCGCCTCGACATCAGCGGGGAGGTCGCGTTGAAGGAGAAGGCGATCCTGGCGCATGCCTCGCAATATGCCGGCATCATCACCGACGATTGCGAGCACGTCGTCTGCCAGCAGCTGATGGCGGCGGCGCATCGCCCGGAAGAAATCTATCTGGTGCCGTAAGGCCGCACGGGATGTGGAAGGGCCGGAGGCAGGGGCGTCCGGTCCAAGAGGACGCGAACCAGCAGCCGCATGGGGCGGCCTTTTTTGATATCCACAAACATCGCAGAAGATAGATTATGTTAAGTAAGGGCTGCGTGCCGCGGGCGGGATGCAGGAAAGACGGATGACCCCGCGCAAACCAGCGCAGCCTGCCTATCTCTCGATGAACGATCAGACAGCTTCGGGAGAGATAGCATGTCAGACAGCCCCCAACCCATGGCTTTGCGCCGCCTCGGCCTCACCGACATGAAGATCACGCCGGTGGGCTTCGGCGCCTGGGCGCTCGGCGGCGGTGAATGGGCCGCCGGCTGGGGCGCGCAGGACGACGAGGATTCCGTCTCCGCCATCCGCCACGCGGTGGAGCGGCACGAGGTCAACTGGATCGACACGGCCGCCGTCTACGGCCTTGGCCGCTCGGAGGACGTGGTGGGTGACGCGCTGCGGCGCATGCCGCCCGACGCCCGCCCCTTCGTCTTCACCAAATGCGGCCTGGTATGGGACGCGCAGGATCGCACGGCCTTCCCCAAGCGCGTCGGCCGCCCCGACAGCATCCGCCAGGAGGTGGAGGCGTCGCTGCGCCGGCTCGGCCTTGAGCGGATCGATCTCTACCAGATGCATTGGCCGGCGGAGGACGGCACACCGCTGGAGGAATACTGGCAGGTGCTGCTGGACCTGAAGGCCGAGGGCAAGGTGCGGGCCGTCGGCCTGTCCAACCACGATGTCGGCCAGCTCGAGCGCGCCGAGGCGCTCGGCCATGTCGATACGCTGCAACCGCCCTTCTCCGCCATCGAGCGCGGGGTCGCGGCCGACATCCTGCCCTGGTGCGCCGAACATCAGACCGGCGTCATCGTCTACAGCCCGATGCAGGCTGGGCTGCTCACCGGTGCCTTCACGGAAGCCCGCGCCGCGTCCCTCCGGCCGGACGATTGGCGTTCCCGCAGCGCCAATTTCCAGGGCGAGGCGCTGCGCCGCAATCTGGACCTCGCCGAAGCCTTCAAGATCATCGCCCAGCGTCGGAGCGTGCCGGTTCCCGCCGTCGCCATCGCCTGGGTGCTGTCCTGGCAGGCGGTGACGGGCGCGATCGTCGGTGCCCGTCGGCCGGACCAGGTGGATGGCTGGGTCGAAGGCGGGCGGTTGACGCTCTCGGCCTCGGAGCTCGACGAGATCGCGAGCGCCATCGGCAAAACGGGCGCCGGACGCGGACCGGCGCGGCCGCCGGTCTGAAGCTGCTTGACTGGCGATATGCACGGTTCTATGGTGCATTTCGCCAGGAGGCATTCATGACCCTTCTCGTCACCGTGACGGATGTCATCGGCGGGCCGGCCGTGCTCGGCGAAGAGCCGCGCATGGGCGCGGATATGATCCGCCTCGTCCGCCGTGGCCTGCCCGTCGCCACCATCCAGTTCGTCCTCGATACCGGGCGCCTCACCCTCGCCGAACTCGACCGCATCGTTCTGCCGCGGAAGACTCTCGCCAACCGCCGCAAGCTGGGTTCGCTGACGCCCGAGCAATCGGACCGGCTGGTGCGCGTCGCCCGCCTCATCGCCGCCGCCGAGGAGACCTTCGGCAGCGCCGAGAAGGCCAATCGCTGGCTGCGGCGGCAGACGGCGGCGCTCGGCGACGAACGGCCGATCGATCTGCTGGATACCGACGAGGGCGCCCGCCGTGTGGAAGCGCTGCTCGGGCGCATCGGCCACGGCATCGCGGCCTGACCCCCCTTCCCTATGCCGACCTCCCTCACCGGCTGGCGGCTATGCCGCGCGCCCTTTGCCGATCTCACCGGCCAGGGCGCGGCGCTCCATGGCGGGCGCTGGAACAGCCCGGGCGCGCCGATGCTCTACATGGCGGCGAATGCGGCGCTCTGCCTGCTCGAAGTCCGCGTGCATCTCGACCTGCCGCCGGACCTGCTGCCCGAGGATTACGTGCTGCTCGCGATCGGGCTGGATGGGCTGAGCCTGGAACGGCTGGAGATGCTGCCCGAAGACCCGCGGGCGGTGGGCGACCGCTGGCTGCGCGAGGCGCGCTCCGCTCTGCTCGACGTACCGTCCGCGCTCGTGCCCGAAAGCCGCAACCTGCTGCTCAATCCCCTGCATCCCGAGGCGGGCGGCGCCCGCATCTTGCATCAGCGGCGCTTCACCTTCGACCCGCGGCTCTGGCTCGGCGGCAGTTAGCCACATTCAGTTTTTTGCTTGAACCGCTTTTAAATTCGTCATGCCCGGCCTTGAGCCGGGCGTCTATCCATCTGCGCGCCCAGACATGGATCGCCGGGTCAAGCCCGGCGATGACGACGATGGGACTGATTCCGTCAAAATCTGACGGACTCTCGCCCGCCCGTCGGGACGTGCTGTCCACGGCCGCCTGCGTGACGAGGCAGGAGCCACGAAACCTCTTTACGACAACTGGGTTGCCCAGAGGGTTCGCACTCACTCTACCGACAGGTGGAACAGCATTTTCGGCGCATCGCCATTGGGAAAGAAGATCTGCATCAATGTTGAATCTTCACCGGTGAAGCCAGGTGTCGACTGGTAGGTGATGATCTCGGCCGGGCTACGCTTTTTATTGCACGCATAAGGCGGATCACCCCGCACATATTCGGGGAATGCAGTGCCAGCGGCAGCATGGACGGTGCCGTGTTGCGGCGGTGTAATGATCTTGACCTCGATAGGGCCGAGAGGCGTGCAATCGGGCGCCAGTGACGATGCACTGGCAAGGAGCAGAATGCCTCCGGAAATCGTCGTCTTATGCGTGACGAGTTCTTTGGACTTCACCATTTTCTCGGTCGAAGTCATGGGCGCCGTGCCTATTGTCACTCCGGGTGGCGTCATCGTGACGGGAGCATCCGCCGGAGCGGCCATGGGCTGTGCACTCGCCGCAGCGACAGGACCGGGCGCCGAACTTCCACTGGAGTTTGCAGGGCCATTTTTGACGCAGCCACTCAGGGCGAGGAGCGCGCAAGCGACGACGACGGAGCGGAGCATCGGACTCTCTCAGTATAGCGTCGTCATCGTGTCATTGTTCTCCTGCGCGGGCAACCTGAAGCGGTCCCCGGCCCCTAGCGCTTTGCCGTTCCTGCCGCGATTGCGAGCGGCGCCGCGATCCCGATGGTGATCGCGCCGGTGATCATCAGCACGGTGAGCGCCAGCGCCACCGTCTCGTCCACCAGGAGCGGCGGCGGGGCCGGCCCGGCGGCGACGATCTGCATGACCCCCGCGACGGTGCGGAAGCCATAGATTCCCGGCACCATGGCGACGACGCCGGGAAAGGCGAAGGTCGCGGCCGGGGCATCCAGCCGCCGCGCAAAAACCTGCGCCAGGCCCCCCGCCAGTAGCGCCGCCACCAGCGTGCCGGTGACGATGTCGAGCCCTGCCCACTGCATCAGTGCCGCCCGCACCGTGTGGCTGGCGAGCCCACAGACTGCGGCCGCCCAGGCGAGGCGCCAGGGCACGTTGAAGAGCGCCACGAAGCCGAGGGCGGCGAGCGCCGCGAAGACCGCATCCTCCGGCACCGGCACGCCGCCCGCCGGCATTTCCAGCGGCAGCGGCACGCCCGACAGCCAGGCCGCGATTTCGAGGCCGAGGCCGATCGCCGCGATCACGCAGACGGCGAAAGCGAGCCGCGCGACGCCGACGCCCGCATGGTTGCGCAGCATGTCCTGCACACCGTTGATCAGCGGCACGCCGGGCACGATGACCATGCCGGGTGCGACGAGACAGAGCGCGCCGGTGGCCGAGCCCAGCAGCCGCGCGCCCAATCCGCCCAGAAGGCCGCTGACCACGGCGGTCAGGAAGGCAACGACGACCGGGCTCAGACCGCGGCGGCCGAGATCCTGCCGCAGCAGCGTGCCGAGGGTGACCGCGACCCAGCAGGCGACGAAGGCCGCCCAATCGCCGCCGAACAGCCGGCTGAGGGAGGCCGCCGTCATGCCGATCGCGGCGGCGACCAGAAACCGGCCATAGACCGGCGGGCGATGCTCGATCGCTTCCAGGGCGGCGGTGGCGCCGGCCCGATCGAGCTGCCCTGCCTCCACTTGATGCAGCACGGCGAAGGCGGCGGCGGCCTGGCTCATGCCCACGTTCATCGCCGGAATGCGGCTGCCGATGCGGGTGACGGTGCGGCCTTCGGTCAACAGGGTGAGGACCAGCCCCTCATAAGAGACGAGCAGCCGCGCTTCGGCGCCAAACGCCGTCGCGAGATGGCGCACCGCCCGCTGCACGCGGCCCGTATCGGCGCCGTTCTGCAGCAGCACGCGGCCGAAGAGCAGAAGGCAATGCGCGGTCGCCTCTGTTTCCGCCGCTTGTGTTTCTTGATCAGCGCTCATGGCCGCAGCGCTCAGCCGGTGGGTTCGCCCTGGATCGGGACCAGGCCGAGCTTTTCCATCAGAACCGTCACCTCGGCGATCGCAGCCTCGGCCTCCGCCGGGTCGGTGCCTTTGGAGACGATGGCGACTCCCTGGCCGATGTCGCGCTCGAAGGGATAGCTGCCGATGTCGAGCGCCGGGTAGCGCTTCTGCACGGCCTCCAGATCGGCCGCGATCGACCCTTCCTTGAGGCCGAGCGCGTAGACCGCGCGAGAGATGATGGGCGCGCCGCCCTCCAGCGTCGGCGCCAGCGCCTCGAACATCGCCTGCATGATGCGCGGCACGCCCGCCATGACATGGACGTTGCCGATGGCGAAGCCGGGGGCGGCCGAGACCGAATTGGGAATGAGGCGCGCGCCGCGCGGCATCGTCGCCATGCGTTGGCGGGCCGCGTTGAACTCGCCGGCCGGGTAGCGCGCCTCCATGATGGCGACGGCCTCCGCATTCAGCTCCCAGGGTACACCGAAGGCCGCCGCGATGCATTCGGCCGTGATGTCGTCATGCGTCGGGCCGATGCCGCCGGTGGTGAAGACATAGGTGAAAGCGGCGCGCACTTCGTTCACCGTGCGGATGATGGTCTCGGCAACGTCAGGGATGACGCGCACCTCGCGCAGCGGAATGCCGATCTGGCCCAGGCGGCGCGCCAGGAAGTTGATGTTCACGTCCTGCGTGCGGCCCGAGAGGATCTCGTTGCCGATGACGAGCAGGCAGGCAGTGGGGTTCGTCATCGGGCAGCTCCTCCGGTTCAACTCCGAATCGAGCTTACAGCAGGTCTCGCAGCATGGGGAGAAGCGGACGGTCGGCCGGCAGCATCTGATAGTCTGACATTTCCGCGGGCGTCACCCAGCGGATCACCTGGCCTTCCTTCGGCGCCGGAATGCCTTGCCAGCGGCGGCAGAGGAAGAGTGGCATCAGCAGATGGAACTTCTCGTACGAGTGCGAGGCGAAGACGAAGGGGGCGAGGCAGGCGCGGCTGACGTCGATGCCGAGTTCTTCCCGCAACTCGCGGATGAGCGCCTCTTCCGGGCTTTCGCCGGGTTCGAGCTTGCCGCCGGGAAACTCCCATAAGCCCGCCATGGCGCGGCCTTCCGGGCGGCGGGCGATGAGCACCCGGCCCATCGCATCCACCAGCACGCAGGCGGCGACGAGAACGAGCGGCAGGCCGCCGGTGCTGGGCGCCGGCGGCTCGGGCAGAGCCGAAACATCCCGCCGCGTCGCCTCGAAGCGCAGCACCGGGTGGCGATGCCCGCCGCGTGAGAGGAATTCCTCCTCCCCCGCGCCCACTTCCCGAAAGCCGATGGCCCGCAGGACGGCGGTGGAGGCAGGGTTGTCAGTCGCGACCGTCGCTTCCACCACGTCGAGATCGAGATTGGCGAGGGCCCAGCGCAGCAGCCGGCCAGCCGCCTCGCGTGCCACGCCATGGCCCCAGAAGCGCCGGCCGACCCAATAGCCGAGCGTCGCGCGGCGCGGCCCGCGCAGCCGCTTGAGGCCGACGGCGCCCACCAGCACCTCGCGCCCGTTCTCGTCCCCGGTAATCGCGAAATGATAGCCGAGGCCGTCCTGCCGCTGCGCCACCTGATCGGCGATCCACTGGTCGGCGGTGAGGCGCGGATAGGGAAAGGGCACGGTCTGCAGCATGCGGCAGACCTCCCAGTCGTTCAGCAGGCGGTGCAGCTGTTCCGCATCGTCCGGCGTGACCGGGCGCAGCGTCAGCCGCTCGGTGCGGAGCGTGACCTCGGCCGGCGCCGGCGTCTGCGCCTCAGCTTCGGTAGCTGCCATTGATGTCGATGTATCCATGCGTGAGATCGCAGGTCCAGACCGTCGCCGCGCCGTCCCCGAGCCCGATGTCGACGGCGATCTCCACCTCGCGGCCCTTCATGTGCGCGACGACCGGCGCTTCGTCGTAGCCGGCGACCACGGTCCCGTCCTTCGCCATCCAGGTGCCGCCGACGGCGACTGCGAGCCGGTCCCGGTCCGCAGGCTCGCCGGACTTGCCGACCGCCATGACGATGCGGCCCCAATTCGCATCCTCGCCGGCGATCGCGGTCTTCACCAGCGGGGAATTGGCGATGGCGAAGGCAATGGCGCGAGCGGATTTCTTCGAAACGGCGCCGGTGACGTCGATGCGTACCAGCTTCTGCGCCCCCTCCCCGTCCCGCGCCACCTGCAGCGCGAGATCGAGCAGGACTTCGTCCAGCGCGCGGCGGAAATCCCGCAGCATCGCGCCGCCGCTTTCCGGCACCTTGGGGTGCTTGGCCTGGCCGGTTGCGAAGAGCAGCACGGTGTCGGAGGTCGAGGTGTCGCTGTCGACGGTGACGGCGTTGAAGCTAGGCTGCACGCCGCGCGCCAGCAGCTTCTGCAGGGCGGGCGCTGGAATGGCGGCGTCGGTCGCGATGAAGCACAGCATCGTCGCCATGTCCGGCGCGATCATGCCGGAGCCCTTGGCAATGCCGTTGATGGTCACGGTCACGCCGCCGATCTCGGCGGTGCGCGCGGCGCCCTTGGGGAAAGTGTCCGTCGTCATGATGGCGCGGGCCGCCGCTTCCCAGGCGTTTTCCTCCAGCCGTTCGGAGAGGGCCGGCAGCGCCTCGGTGATGCGCTCGGCCGGCAGAACCTCACCGATGACGCCGGTGGAGGCGAGGAAGACTTCCTTGGCCGGGCAGCCGGCCAGTGCTGCGGCCGCCTTGGCGGTCGCCTTCACCGTGGCCACGCCAGCGCGGCCGGTGAAGACATTGGCGTTGCCGGCATTGACGACGAGGGCCCGGGCGCGGCCGCCCTCCAGTGCGGCGCGGCACCAGTCGATCGGCGCGCCCGGGCATTTGTTCTGCGTGAAGACCCCCGCGACGGTCGTGCCGCGGGGGAAAGCCATCATCATGAGGTCCGTCCGCCCCTCGTAGCGGATGCCGGCCTCGGCCGATCCCAGGCGCACGCCTGCGATCGGGCCCATCTCCGGCAGGGGCACCGCCAGCGGAGAGACGCTCGTGATGCTGGCCATGGCGGTTACTTGCTGGCCGGGGCTGCGGGCGTCGCCGGGGCTGCGGGCAGCGGCGAACCATCGGGCGCGAATTCCTTGATGGTCGCGTTCGCGCGGACCTGCTCCAGCAGCTTGTGGATGCCTTCCTGGATCAGCTGGTTGCGGATCTTGTCCTGCACGTCCTCGAGCTTCGGCGCCGGATCGGTGCGGTGGCCCAGCACCTGGATGACGTGCCAGCCGAACTGGGTGTGCACCGGCGTCTGCGTGATCTGGCCGTCCTTCAGGGCGAAGGCGGCATCGGCGAATTCCGGCACCATGTCGCTCTTCTTGAACCAGCCGAGGTCACCGCCGTTGTTGGAGTTGCCCGGATCGGTCGAGTCCTTGTTGGCCAGTTCGGCGAAGTTCTTGCCGCCGTCCTTGTCGAGCTGCTTGATGATGTCCTGCGCTTCCGCCTCGGTCTTCACCAGGATGTGCCGGGCATGGACTTCCTCGGCGCCGGGCTTGTTCGCATAATCCTTGTCATAGACGGCCTTGATGGCGTCCGGCGTGATCTGCGGCCCGATGACCTTGCGGATCAGGGCGCCCTGCAGCACCTGCTCGGTGCCGACTTCGATCTGCTGCTGCACCGAGGGGTCGTTGAGCAGGCCGTCCTTCTTGGCCTGGATCGCCATGGCCTTCTGGTCGATCAGCTGGTCGAGCAGGATCGGGTAGAGCTGCTGCGGCGACATGCCCTGCAGCTGCTGCGGCAGGTTGCGCGCCATGTCCTGCAGGTCGCTCATGTGGATGTCCTGGCCGTCCACGGTGGCGATCACCGGGTTCTTCGGCGCCGCGCTGTCCGCGGCCGGGGCGCTGGAGGAAGCGGCGGGCGTCGCCGTGCTCTGAGCCGAGGCCGCCTGGACCGTGAGCGAGAGGGCGAGCGCGGTGCTCGCGAGGAAAGTCAGGGAAAGGCAGGAACGGCGCATGAAAACCTCTGATCTGGCGGGGGTGCCGAGGGCGCCGGAGAATGGCCGAAGAGCGTCCATCCCACAAGGCGGGGCCCGGCCCGGGGCTGACGAAGCCGCGCGTTGACCCGGCTAGCCTGCGGTCCTATCACTTGCGGCCCAACCAGGCTTTCGGACCTGCGCCACTTTAATCGGGCGGGCCCGCTTGCTGCTGGCCGGAGGCAAGGCCCGGCCCTCTGACCCAAGGTTCTCATGTTCGGATCTCTTACCCGCCTGATTTTCGGAACCAGCAACGAGCGCGTGCTGCGGGGCTACCGGCGCATCGTGCCACAGGTCAATGCCCTGGAAGCGCAGATGGAGGGGCTCTCCGACGAGGCTCTGCGGGCCAAGACGGCGGAGTTCCGGGATCGGCTCGGCGGTGGCGAGGCACTGGACAATCTGGTGGCGGAAGCCTTCGCCGTGGTGCGCGAGGCCTCCAAGCGGGTCCTCGGCATGCGGCATTTCGACGTGCAGCTGGTGGGTGGCCTCGTGCTGCACAGCGGCCGCATCGCCGAGATGAAGACCGGCGAAGGCAAGACCCTGGTCGCCACCCTGCCCGTCTATCTCAACGCGCTGACCGGCCGCGGCGTGCATGTGGTGACGGTCAACGACTACTTGGCCCGGCGCGACGCCGAGATCATGGGCGAGCTCTATGGCTTCCTCGGCCTTTCCACCGGCATCATCGTGCACGGCATGGAAGACACCCAGCGCCGTGCCGCCTATGCCTGCGACATCACCTACGGCACCAACAACGAATTCGGCTTCGACTATCTGCGTGACAATATGAAGTACCGGCTGGAAGACATGGTCCAGCGGGACTTCCACTACGCGATCGTCGACGAGGTCGACAGCATCCTGATCGACGAGGCGCGCACGCCGCTGATCATCTCCGGCCCCGCCGAAGACAGTTCGGATCTCTACCGGCGCGTGGACGAGGTGGTGAAGGTCCTGGTCCAGGACGCCGAGACCTACGAGAAGGACGAGAAACAGAAATCCGTCGTGCTGACCGAGCCCGGCGCCGAGCGCGTGGAGGAGATGCTGCGGGATGCCGGCATCCTGGAAGACGGCAATCTCTACGACGCCTTCAACATCTCGATCCTGCACCACACGCAGCAGAGCCTGCGGGCCCATACCCTCTTCGCCCGCGACGTGGACTACATCACGCGCGACGACAAGGTGATCATCATCGACGAATTCACCGGCCGCATGATGGAAGGCCGGCGCTATTCGGAGGGGCTGCACCAGGCACTGGAGGCGAAGGAACACGTCACCATCCAGCCGGAGAACCAGACCCTCGCCTCCATCACCTTCCAGAACTATTTCCGCCTCTATCCGAAGCTTGCCGGCATGACCGGCACGGCGATGACGGAAGCGGACGAGTTCGAGGAAATCTACAAGCTTTCCACCGTCGAAATCCCGACCAACGTACCCGTGGCGCGCAAGGACGAGGACGACGAAGTCTATCGCACGGCGGCCGAAAAGTATCAGGCGCTGGCCAAGCTCATCGCCGAAGCCCGCAGCAAGGGCCAGCCCGTGCTCGTCGGCACCACCAGCATCGAGAAGAGCGAGTTGCTGAGCGAGCTGCTCAAGCGCGAGCGCGTGCCCCATGCCGTGCTCAACGCGCGCTTCCACGAGCAGGAGGCGACGATCATCGCCCAGGCCGGCGCGCCCGGCGCCGTGACCATCGCCACCAACATGGCCGGCCGCGGGACGGACATCAAACTCGGCGGCAATGTGGACATGCGGCGCCGCCTGGAACTCGCCACCATCGCCGACCCGGAGGAATATGCGCGGCGCGACGCGGCGCTGGTCGCCGAAGTGGCCCAGGCGCATGACGCGGTGGTGGCGGCCGGCGGTCTCTTCGTCGTCGGCACCGAGCGGCACGAGAGCCGCCGCATCGATAATCAGCTACGCGGACGCTCCGGCCGCCAGGGTGACCCCGGGCGCTCGCGCTTCTTCCTCAGCCTGGAAGACGACCTGATGCGCATCTTCGGGTCCGACCGGATGGGCGGCATGCTGCAGCGCCTCGGCCTCAAGGAAGGCGAGGCCATCACCCATCCCTGGATCAACCGGGCGCTGGAAAAGGCGCAGAAGAAGGTCGAGGCGCGGAACTTCGACATCCGCAAGAACCTGCTGAAATACGACGACGTGATGAACGACCAGCGCCGCGAGGTCTATGCGCAGCGTCGCGAGTTCATGAAGCTAGAAGACGTCTCCGACGTGGTGGCCGAGATGCGGGCCGAGGTGATCGGCGATCTCGTCTCCGCCCGCATCCCCGAGAAGGCCTTCGCCGAGCAGTGGCAGACGGCGGAACTGGCCGAGGACGTGGAGCGGCTGCTGGGCCTGCGTCTGCCGATCGAGGACTGGGGCCGCGAGGAAGGCATCGACGAAAGCCATATCCGCGAGCGGATCGAAGAGGCAGGCAATGCGCTGATGGCCGCGAAGGCCGCGAATTACGGCCCCGAGCTGATGCGCATGGTCGAGAAGTCCCTGCTGCTGCAGACGCTGGACCAGGTGTGGAAGGAGCATCTGCTCAACCTCGACCACATGCGCCAGGGCATCGGGCTGCGCGCCTATGGCCAGCTCGACCCCTTGCGCGAATACAAGTCCGAGGCCTTCGCGCTCTTCGGCGCCATGCTGCAGGATCTGAAGGAGCGGGTGACCGCGACGCTCGCCCGCGTCGACTTCACCCAGGCGCAGGAACCACCGCCGCCGCAGCCTGGGCTGATGTTCGAAAACCATCCCGAGGACGCGCTGAACCAGAGCTTCGGCCAGGGGCCGGGGACGGGCGCGACGCTGATGATGGAAGCGCCCGCGCTGGCGGCGGACGCCCCGCCGCCGGCCACGAGCCTCGCCGATCTGCCGCCCGAATGGCGCGACACGCCGCGCAACGCGCCCTGCCCCTGCGGCTCCGGCCGCAAGTTCAAGCAGTGCCACGGCCGTCTCGCCTGAGGCGGCCGGCGCGCGGAACCGGCCTTTCCGAGACGTTTTGACGACATCGCGCGTACGACGTTTTGGAGACAGTAAGACCTATCGACGAATGGCGGCCGGCAGTCGCCCGGCACCTTATAGTTGCACGTCTCCTTCCTCTTGCGGGGCGTGACCGTGACGGACATCTCCATTTCTCTGCCGCCTGAGCTTTTGCGCTACATCGATGCGCGGGTCTCTTCCGGGCGCAATCGGTCGGTCAGCGATGTGGTGGGAGATGCCCTCCGGCTCTTGGAACGAGCGGATGCGGAACGGGCGGAGGCGCGGAGCCATCTGCGTCAGGCCTGGGACGAGGGGCCCACCTCCGGCGACGCGGGCGAAATCGATATCGAAGCAGTGAAATCGGAAGCGCGGCGGGCTCTGAAGCGCACCGGCTGACGCCGTATGCCGCAGCCTCGCTACACACGGCGTGCACGGCAAGACCTCATCGAGCTTTGGCCGGTTGTGGCGTCTGACGATCCCAGAGCAGTGGACGCCCTCTTGGACCGGATCGCCAAAAAGGGGCGATGGTTGCAGCCTATCCTCACCTCGGCCGTGCCCGGCCCGACCTTGCGTCCGAAATGAGGATGATCGTCGAGCCACCTTACCTTCTCCTGTATCGCCTGATCAACGAGGGCGTGCAGATCGTGCGCATCCTGCATGGTGCATGGCACATCGCGGCCCCGCTCTCCTCCGACGTCGCGGAATGAGCGCCCTCCCTGTCACATCCGCCCCTGCCCGCTCGTCTTGGGAGTGAACCCCAAAGAGGAGCTTTCTCATGGAACCCCGTCTCGACTATTTCCGCGCCGCCCCCGAGGTCATGAAGGCGATGGTGGCGCTGGAGCACGCCGTCGTCACCTCCGGCCTCGAGCACAGCCTCATCGAGCTGGTGAAGACCCGCGCCAGCCAGATCAACGGTTGCGCCTATTGTATAGACATGCATACGCGCGACGCCATCAAAGCCGGTGAAAGCCCGACGCGCCTCTTTCTGCTCGACGCCTGGCACGAGGCGCCGCTTTATAGCGATCGGGAGCGCGCAGCCCTCGCCTGGACCGAGGCGCTGACCCGGATTTCCGAGACGCATGCGCCGGACGAAGACTTTGCTGCGCTGAAGGCGCAGTTTTCCGATGAGGAGATCGTCAAGCTGTCCCTGCTCATCGCGACCATCAATGCCTGGAACCGGCTCGCGATCGGCTTTCGCGCCGTGCCCACCGGCCGGTGACGATGCAGGACGACGCCGCGGCCCGCTTCGCACCGCTGCGGCCGGATCTCGTCGGCCTCGCCTACCGCATGACGGGCAGCCGGGCGACGGCCGAGGACATCGCGCAGGAGAGTTTCCTGCGCTGGTCCGCGGCCGCGCGCGACGAGATCGCCAATCCGCGCGCCTGGCTGCTCAAGGTTACGGCGCGGCTCGCCCTCGACCATCTCAAATCGGCCCGCGTCCAGCGCGAGGTCTATGTCGGCCCCTGGCTGCCGGAGCCGGTGCTGGACAGTGAGGAGGCGCCACAAGAGGCCGCCCGAATGCGGGCGGAAAGCCTCTCCTTCGCCTTTCTCCTCACGCTTCAGCGCCTGAGCCCGGCAGAACGGGCCATCTTCATCCTGCACGATCTCTTCGACACGCCCTTCGACGAGATCGCCGCCCTCCTGCAGAAATCCGAAGCCGCCTGCCGGCAGACGGCGGTGCGCGCGCGGACGCATCTCGCCGCCGGCCGGGCCCGTAGCGAGGTGCCGGAAGCCGAGCGGCAGCGCATCACCGCGGCCTTTCTCGCGGCCAGCCAGAACGGGGATGAGGCGCGCTTGCGCGACCTGCTCGCCGCCGACGTGGTGCTGCATGCCGATGGCGGCGGCATCCGCCCCGCCTCCCGCAATCTCATTCATGGCGCGGCGAAGGCCGCGCGCATGTTCGCGCGGCTGGCGGCGAAGAAAGGCATGCCCCAGCCCGTGCTTTATCAGGGCCTTATCAACGGTCTGCCGGGCTTCGTGACCTTGGAGCCGGACGAGATTCCGCAGGTCACGGTGCTCGACATCGCGACGGATGGCATCGCCGCGATCTACATCATCCGCAATCCGGACAAGCTCGGGGCGATCGCCGCCCAGCTGCACCTCCGACTGTAATGTTTTTATGACGCATCATTGCGTCAACATTAGTTGACAGAGCGAGCGCCGAGCGCTTAAACCCCATTCGTGTCTATAACGTAATGGCTTTTCCGCAGGTAGAGCCGGCACCGGGTCAGGTGCTTACGGTAGCGCAGTGACTTGGCATCGCCCAAACATCCAAAAAACGTTTAGAGAAACAGGAGAACCTGTCCATGGCGAACTACGGCATCATATCTTTCGAAGTCCTGGCTCAGCCCGTTGTGCCCGGCGTACCGAACGTTCCCTATGTGCAGCAGGGATCGTTCGTCCAGATCACCAATATCAACGGCCAGGCGTTTACGGTCAGCCTGACCTATTTTCCCTCGCCCCGCTTCGTTCCGACCAGCGGCGCCGTCGCCCTCTTCGCCAATTACATCGACAACACCGGCAACGTGACGCAGGTTCCAGCTACGACGTTTATCACGCAACGCGGCTTCCAAAACGTTTCGATTCCGTCTTTGGGAGCCTTCATCTTTGGCGTGCAATACATCATCAAGCCGACCAGCGCGACGCAGCTCGCCGGCACGACGCCGCAAGATGGCGTTGCCGCCCGGGGTGTCCTCTCGGTCGCCGCCAGCGCTGATATGCGGATTTCGCCCCTGCCCACGATCCGGCAGGTCTTCACCAACTACAGCAGCACCGGCGCCGTCCTCAATACCTCGGAAGCTGCCTACGCCGTGCCCTTCGAAACCCTGGGCGCCGCCCTCGAAATCGACATCGAGGTCTGACGTGCCATGGCAAGCGATCCTCTCGCGCCCGTCCTGATGACGCTGGCGGGCCTTGCCTATGCGACCCCGCGTTTCATCACGAGCCACCTCGCGGCCGGGCCCGTGGGCGGCGTCACCTGGACGCTGGACTGGATGGCGGACGACGTGCCGGACCCCATCAACTTCGCCTATCTCGTGCGGGATGGGGCGGGGCGGCACGTCCTCGCCATCCGCGGCACCTACCCCGACCCCTTCTCCTCCGCCTATTGGGCGGATGCGCAGCAGGACAGTCCCTTCGGCACGATGCAGCCTTGGCCGGGGGCGGCAGAGCCCGATGCGAAGGTTTCGGGCGGCACTTGGGCGGGGCTGCAGGGTCTGCTCGCCCTCTCCGGCGGCAGTGTCGTGCTTGCGGACAAGCTGCGCGGTCTCGGTGCCGTCGATCTCTATTTCGCCGGCCACAGTCTCGGCGGCACGCTGGCGCCGGTCCTCGCCTTGTGGACGGCGGGGGCCAATCCGGCGCCCGGCCTCAGCGTCTATGCCTTTGCCGGCATGACGCCGGGTAACGCCGCCTTCGCCCAGATCTATGCGGCGGAAGGCCGGTTGGCCGGCCGCAGTTGGCGCTACAACAACACGCTCGACACCGTGCCCTATGGCTGGGACCGCGTGCTGGATACGCAGTCCTTCTACACGCCCGAGCCGCAGGGCGGCTTGCTCGTCAAAACCCTGCTGCTGGCGACGGCCGTGCGCCTCTTTCCCTACGGCTACGCGGCGGTGGGGGAGGAAATCAAACTGCCGGGCGTGCTGAGACCGCCGGCCGTCTCCTTCGATCTCATCGCCTATCTGATCGAAAACCTGCACCAGCACATGCCGGATACCTATCTTAGCCTGCTGGGGGCGCCCGCCCTCCCCTTCGAAATCGGCTTCGGCCCCTTCATCCGCGGGCGGGGCGCGGGCGCGGACGCCGCATTGTCTGTCCCGCAGAAAGTCGTCGTCGCGCTCTGACCGGCGCCGCCGCACGATCCTCTCCAAACAAAGAAAGAAGGCCCCGGGATCATCCCCGGGGCCTTCTTTCTTTGTTCTGGCCGCCTCAGGCCGGATGGCTCGGTGGTGCTGCGGGCGGCGGCGGCGGTGCCGTGCCGCGGCGGATGGCATCCGCTTCCTTGCGCCGGCGCTTCCGCGCCTGCGACCATTCCTCATAACTCTGCAGGATGACGAAGAAGGCCGGCACGAAGAGCACGGCGAGGCAGGTGGAGGCGGTCATGCCGCTGAAGACCGTGATGCCGATGGACTTGCGGGAATTGGCGCCCGCCCCTGTCGCCGTAATCAGCGGCACCACGCCCAGCATGAAGGCGAAGGAGGTCATCAGGATCGGCCGCAACCGGATGTGCGAGGCGTAGCGCGCCGCTTCCAGGATGGACTTGCCGTGCAGCACCCGCTCCTCCCGCGCCACCTCGACGATCAGAATGGCGTTCTTGGCGGCGAGCGCGATGAGCAGCAGCAACCCGATCTGCGTATAGAGGTTGTTGTCGAGCCCGAGCGAGCCGAGCACGAGGCCGGGGCCGAGGAGCGCGAGCGGCACGGCGAGCAGCACCGAGACTGGGCTGATCCAGCTCTCATACTGGCCGCAGAGCACGAGGTAGACGAGGATGAGAGCGAAGCCGAAGGCATAGATGATCTGCCCGCCCGCCACCTGCTCCTGATAGGACATCGCGGTCCAGTCATAGCCCGTGCCGCGCGGCAGGTTGTGCGCCGCGAGCTGCTGCATCAGCCCCATGGCCTGGCCCGAGCTGAAGCCCGGCGCCGGCATGCCGACCACGGTTGCCGCCGGATAGAGGTTGTAGAGGCTGAGCAGCGAGGGCCCGACCGTCGGCTTGATGTGGACCAGCGTGCCGATGGGGATCATCACCCCGTCCTGGCTCTTCACGTAGAGATTGTTGAGCTGGTTGATGTTCAGCCGGTATTGCGAGTCCGCCTGGGCATAGACCTGGAACGTCAGGCCGAACTCGTTGAACTGGTTGATGAAGGACGAGCCGACATAGGCCGAGATCGTGGAGAAGACATCGCCCACGTTGACGTGCAGGCTTTCCGCCTTCACCCGGTCGATCACCACGTCATATTGCGGCACCGTCGCCCGGAAGGAGGTGCTGACATGGGCGAGCCCCGTCTGCCCGTTGGCATTGGCAACCACGGTGCGGGCGATGGATTGCAGCTTGGTGTAATCGTTGCTGCCGTCCCGCTGCTCCAGCATCATGGTGAAGCCGCTGGCATTGCCGATGCCCTGAATGGCCGGCGGCACCAGAACCACCGTCGCCGCCCCCTGCTCCGCCTGCAGCGCGGTGTTCAGGTTGTTGTAGATCGAGCGCAGATCCTCGCCCTTGCCGCGATCGCCCCAGGGCTTGAGGATGACGAAGGCGACGCCGGCATTGGCGAGGCTCGCCATGTTGTCGAGCGCCGACAGGCCGCCGATGCTCACCACTTCCTGCACGCCCGGCACCTTCCGCGCCAAGGTGGAGATGTCATCCATCACCTGGTTGGTGCGGCCGAGGGAGGCACCGTCCGGCAGCTGCGTCGCGATCAGCACATAGCCCTGATCCTCGGTCGGCAGGAAGCCGGAGGGCAGCCGCGCCACGCTCCACACCGCAGCGGCCGACAGCGCAAGGGCGACGATGACGGTGAGCAGCGCATGGTTCGTCAGATGCAGGATGATCCGGGCATACCAGCGCGAGAAGGCGTCGAAGCTGTTGTTGAAGCCGCGCGCGAGGAAGTTGCGCTTCTCGGGCGGCTTCGGGATGCGCAGGAAGACGGCGCATTGCGTGGGCTTGAGGGTGACCGCGTTGAGCGCCGAGATCAGCGCCGTCATGGCGATGACGAGGGCGAACTGCGCATACATCTGCCCCGTCAGCCCGGGGGTGAAGGAGGCCGGGATGAAGACCGACATCAAGACGAGGGTGATGCCGACGATGGGGCCGAAGAGCTCGTCCATCGCCTTGATGGCGGCGTCGTGCCCGTTCATGCCCATTTCGAGCTTCTGCGACGCCCCTTCGACGATGACGATGGCATCGTCCACCACGATGCCGATCGAGAGGACGATGGCGAAGAGCGTCGAGAGGTTGATGGTGAAGCCGAGGGCCGCCATGGCGGCGAAGGCGCCGATGATGGTGATGGGCACCGTCGTCGCCGGCACCAGCGTCGCCCGCCAGTCCTGCAGGAAGACGACGATGACGACGAGGACGAGGATGCCGGCCTCGATCAGCGTCTTGTACACTTCGTGGACGGAGGCCGAGACGAAGAGCGTGGTGTCGTAGGGGATGCTGTATTCCAGCCCCTGCGGGAAGCTCTTGGCCAGCTCCGCCATGGTCTTGCGAACTTCGCCGGCGACCTGCAGCGCATTGGCGCCGGGTAGCTGGTAGATGGCGATGCCGGCGGCGGGCGCGTTGTTCAGCGTGAAGTTCTGGGCGTAGTTCTGCGCCCCGAGTTCGATCCGCGCCACGTCCTTCACGCGGGTGATGAGCGCCTGAGTGCCCTGCCCCGAAGTCGCCTGACCGGACTTGATGATGATGTTGCCGAACTGCTCCGGCGTCGTCAGCAGACCCTGGATGTTGATCGTGTATTGGAAGGCCTGGTTCGCCGGGGCGGGCGGCGCCCCCGTCTGCCCGGCGGTCACCGCCTGGCTCTGGCTCTTCACCGCGTTGATGACGTCCTGCGGGGTCAGGCCCCGCGCCTGCAGCGCGTTCGGGTCGAGCCACAGGCGCATCGCGTAGGAGCCGGCGCCGAAGACGTTGACGTTGCCGACACCCGGCAGGCGCGCGAGCACGTTGACCAGGTTGATGCCCGCATAATTGCTCATATACAGGCTGTCGTATTTTCCGGTGGGCGAGTTCAGTGCCACGATCTGCAGGATCGCGGTCGACTTCTGCTCCACCACCACGCCCTGCGCCTGGACCGCGGCCGGCAGCTGGGAAAGCGCGGCCGAGACGCGGTTCTGCACCAGAACCTGGGCGAAGTTCAGATCCGTGCCGATCTTGAAGGTGACCGTCAGCGTATAGGCGCCGCTCGAGGTCGAGGTCGACTGCATATACAGCATGTTCTCGACGCCGTTGACCTGCTGCTCGATCGGCAGGGCCACGGTGTCGACCAGGGTCTGCGCGCTCGCACCCGGATAATTCGTCGTCACCGAAACGGTCGGCGGCACGACGTTCGGATACTGCGCGACAGGCAGGGTGATCATGGCGACGAGGCCGATGATCACCACGACGATCGAGAGGACGTTCGAAAGGACCGGCCTCTCGATGAAAAATTTCGAGATCATCGCCGGTTACTTGACGCTTTCGAGGGCGGCGGGAACCTTCAGCGGCGGCGCATCCTGGGGCGAGACCTTCTCCCCCGGGATCGCGCGTTGCAGCCCATCGACGATCACCTTGTCGGTCACGGCGAGGCCGCTTTCGACGACGCGCAGCCCGTCCACCTCGCTGCCTGTGGTGACGGCCCGCTGCTGCACGGTGTTCTGCGCGTCGAGCACGAGGAGATAGGAGCCGCCCTGGTCCGCACCGATCGCCGTATCCGGCACCAGCAGCGCGTTCTTGTCGATGCCGAGGGGGATCTGCACGCGGACGAATTCACCCGGCATCAGGATCAGGTCGTCATTGGTGAAGATGGCGCGGGCGGACAGCGTGCCCGTCGTCGCATCCACCGTCGGCGAGATGTAGTCGAGCTGGCCGACATGCGGAAAACCGGTCTCGGTCTGCAGCCCGACCGCGATCGGCACTTCGTGCACGTCCGCGAAGGTGCGGCCCATCGCGCGGAGGGCGGCACGGATGCGCTGCACCACCGGCTCGCTCAGGGAGAAGTCGACGTAGATCGGCTTGAGCTGCACGATGGTGGCGAGTTTGGTCTTCTGCCCGCCGCTGCCCACCATCTGGCCGACAGAGACGAGATGGGCGGAGACCTGCCCGTCGAAGGGCGCCTTCACCTGGGTATAGGAGTAGTTGATGGCCGCGAGCTGGGTGCTGGCGATGGCATTGTCGAGATCGGCCTGCGCCGCGTCGCGCTTGGCCTGGGCATTGTCCAGATCGGCCTGGGAATTGACGTTCTGCTGCCGCAGCTGCGCCTGACGGTCATAGGCCTGCTGCGCTTGGACGAGATTGGCTTGCGCCGCGGCCTGCTCGGCCTGGGCCTGCTGCAGCTGCGCGAAATAGGGCGGCGGCTCGATGGTGAAGAGCGTCGTGCCGCTTTTGACCATCGCGCCATCCGTATAGTTCTGGCTGTAGAGGAAGCCCTGGATGCGCGCGACGAGGTCCACCGAGTTCAGCGGATTGACGTTGCCGGTGGTCTCGAGATGGCGCTGCACGTCATGCTGCAGCGGCGTGGTGACCGAGACGGTGGGCGGCGGCGGCGGCACGTAGGTATTGCTCTTCTTGCAGCCTGTGAGCGCGAGGCTCAGAGCGAGACCGGCGGTCCAGGCCGAACGGGGAACAACGCCGAGTAACGCCATGATCTATTTCGATCTCTTGCAGGGATAACCGAGCCGTGATCGCTTGTAGAAGCATTCGGCGGGCAGCCGCAAGGATGATTCGAGACGGAAACCAACCGGCTTCCCGCCCCTGGCGGATTTCATCCGCCCGACATCGGCAGGCGGCCCGCGGCCACCCCTCCGCGTCTCAGGAAAACTTCAGGATCAGTCCGATAAGCCCGGCCAGCGTGATCAGCAGGGCATAGAAGACTAGCCAGAGCCGCCGGCGCCCCTCCTCCGGGGTGCTCACTCCTCGATCGCCTCATCGGCGTCGAAACTCGCCTCTTCCGCAGGCTTGCTGCCCCGCCGGCCAACCAGCGGCAGCCGGTTCTTCAACTCCAGCAGGCGCACCACCCGGCCGCCGAGGCGGATGAGTTCGATGAGCTGATCGGTCTCCAGGCGCTGAATGTCCGTCGACCATTTGGTGATGAGTTCCAGCAGGTCATGCATCTCGCGCATGCGCTGATAGGCATGTTCGTCCTCCGGCCCGCTCGCCTTGTCGAGCAGCAGGTCCCGCAGGATGGAGAGGGTCGGGTCCAGCTCCCGCCGGCGCCGCTCCTCGGCCAGGATGCGCACGATCTGCCAGACGTCCTCGGGCGTCGAGAAATGCTCCCGCCGGTCGCCCGGCAGATGCTGCAGCCGCACCAGCCGCCAGGATTGCAGCTCCTTCAGCCCCATGGAGACGTTGGAGCGGGAGAAGCCGAGCGCTTCGGCAATCTCGTCCGCCGGCAGCGGGCGCGCCGAGAGAAACAGCAAGGCGCAGATCTGACCGACGGTGCGGTTGATCCCCCAGCGGCTGCCCATCTCTCCGAAATGCAGGACGAAGGCTTGCGTGACCGGCGTCAGTTCCAAATTTCCAAACTCTCAGTCTGTCCGAATACAGCCGGGATGCCCCGGGCTAGATCACGTCCGCAGGGGCCAGGCGACAGGCGACCGTCCCATCGATCTCGATTTGCAGGGTGGAATGGCCGATGCGGAAGCGCTGCTGCAGATGCTCGCATGTTTCGCGCAAGAAGGCATCCCCAGGGTGCCGGCCGGGCATCACCAGATGGCCGGTCAGCGCCGTCTCGGTCGTGCTCATGGCCCAGATGTGCAGGTCGTGCACCTCGCTTACCCCGGGCAGCGCTTCGAGATAGCGGCGCACCGCCGGCGCATCCACGCCCTCCGGCACGGCGTCCATCGACATGTTGACGGACTGCCGCAGCAGGCCCCAGGTGCCGGCGACGATGACGACGGCGATGACGATGGAGACCAGCGGATCGATCCGGTTCCATCCCGTGGCCATGATGAGGACGGCGGCTACCACGACGCCGACGGAGACCAGGGCATCGGCCAGCATGTGCTGGAAGGCGCCGCGGATGTTGAGGTCGCCCTTGGAGCCGGAGGCGAAGAGCCAGGCCGTCACGCCGTTGATGGCGATGCCGATGCAGGCGACGATGATGACGGTGAGGCCGGCCACCTTCTCGGGCGTGATCAGGCGCTGCACGGCCTCCGCCAGGATCGCCCCGGTCGCGAGCAGCAGCAGGCCGGCATTGAGCAGGGCGGCGAGAATCGTCGAGCGGCCGAGGCCATAGGTATAGCGCCCACTGGGCGGCCGGCGCGCCAGCACGCTCGCCAGCCACGCGGCGGCCAAGCCCAGCACATCCGTCAGATTGTGCGCGCCGTCGGCCAGCAGCGCCATCGAACCGCCGATGATGCCGTAAACCACCTCCGCCACCACGAAGCCGACGTTGAGGACGATGCCGATCAGGAAGGCGCGGCCGAAATTCGCCGGTGCATGCACATGGCCCATGCCGCCATGGGAATGGCCGTGATCATGCCCGTGGTGGTCATGGCCCTCATGGCCGTGGTCATGGTGGTCGTGATCATGGTGGTCGTGATCATGGTGGTCGTGATCATGGTCGTGGTCGTCATGGTCGTGACCGTGGTGCCCCTGCATGCCGCTCATCGCACCCGCCTCCTTCTTGCCGCGGCTTTATCTTGCACGGAAAGCCGAGCTTGCCCAAAACACGGGCCCCATGAGACATCTCCTCCCATGCTGAAGCTCCGCGTCATTCCCTGCCTGGACGTCAAGGACGGCCGGGTCGTCAAGGGTGTCAATTTCGTCTCTCTTCGTGATGCAGGGGACCCTGTGGAGCAGGCGGCGCTCTATGACGCCGCGGGCGCCGACGAGCTCACCTTCCTCGACATTACCGCAAGCCATGAAAACCGCGATACGATCCTCGACGTCGTGGCCAAGACCGCCGAGCGCATCTTCCTGCCGCTGACGGTGGGCGGCGGCATCCGCTCGACGGCCGACATGCGGCGCCTGCTGCTGGCCGGGGCGGACAAGTGCAGCATCAATTCGGCGGCCATCGCCCGGCCGGAACTCGTCTCGGAAGCGGCCGAGAAGTTCGGCAACCAATGCGTCGTCGTGGCGGTGGATGCGCGGACCAATGGTCCCGGCCGCTGGGAGGTATACAGCCATGGCGGGCGTACCCCGACCGGTCTCGATGCGGTTGCCTGGTGCCAGCGCATGGCGGTGATGGGCGCGGGCGAAATCCTGCTGACCAGTATGGACCGGGACGGCACGGGCCGCGGCTTCGACCTCGACCTGCTACGGGCCGTCTGCAGTTCGGTGACGATCCCGGTCGTCGCCTCCGGCGGCGTCGGGTCGCTCCGCCATTTCGTCGAAGGCGCGCAGGCGGGGGCAACCGGCCTGCTCGCCGCCAGCGTCTTCCATTTCGGCCAGTTCAAGATCGCCGAAGTCAAAGCCGCGCTGGCCGCGGCACAGCTTCCCGTGCGCCTGCCGCGCGGCCTCTGAGGACGTCTGCCTATGCCCAAAACCGCGAAGGCCGATCGGGCCGCCAAGCCCGCGAAGAAAGTCGCCGGCAAGAAGAGCGTCGCCAATGCGGCTGGGGCAAAAGCGGCCCCGCCCGCGACCGGGCACGATGCCGGCGTGCTGGACCGGCTGTGGGAGACGATCGAGAGCCGGCGCGATGCGGACCCGAGCGTCAGCCATTCCGCCCGGCTAATGTCTCGCGGCACCGCGAAGATCGCGCAGAAGTTCGGCGAAGAGGCGGTGGAATGCCTGATCGAGGCCGTCAGCGGCCAAAGCAAGCCGGCGCTCGTCGCGGAAAGCGCGGACGTGCTGTATCATCTGCTCGTTCTCTGGGTGGATGCCGGGGTCCGGCCTGAAGAGGTCTGGGCCGAGCTGACCCGCCGGGAAGGCGTCAGCGGCATCGCCGAAAAGGCCTCCCGCCTGCAGCGGCTGCGTGTTTCTCAATCGGTGGAGACGAAGAAGATCCCATGACCATCACCCGCTTTTCCGTGCCGCCCCTGTCCTCCGTCACCCGGCATCTGGCGGCGGTGGCGCACGGACGAGCGGCGCCCGATCTGGTCATCCGCGACGCGCGGATTCTCTCGACCTATTCCGAACGCATTATCCCGGGCCGGGAGGTGTGGATTTCCCGTGGCCGCATCGCCGCGGTGAAGCCCGCGGGCTCCTGGCGCGGCGAGGGTGCGGCGATCTACGACGCGCAAGGCGGCATCATCGCCCCCGGTCTGGTGGACAGCCACATCCACATCGAAAGCAGCCTGATCACGGCCTGCGCCTATGCCGAAGCCGCGCTGCTCAACGGCACAACGACGATCTTCTGCGATAGCCATGAAATCGGCAACGTGCTGGATCGGGACGGCGTCGAATGGATGCTGGAGGATGCGCGCGCCGCACCGCTCAATATCTTCCTCACCGTGCCCTCCACGGTGCCCGCGACCTCTCCCGAGCATGAGACGGCGGGCGGCGACCTGACGCCCGAGAAGATCGGTGCGATTTTCGATGCATGGCCCGAAGCGGTTGCACTCGGCGAGAAGATGGACTTCGTCCACGTCGCCATGGGCGACGAGCGCAGCCACGCCATCATCGCCGAAGCGCTGAAGCGCGGCCGGCCGGTGAGCGGCCATTGCTATGGGCGGGAATTCGTCGCGGCCTATGCGGCAAGCGGCGTGACCGATACGCATGAGGCGATCGACCGCGAAATCGCCAACGACTTCCTCGAAGCCGGCCTCTGGGTCTTCCTGCGCGGCGGGCCGCCCACCACGCCCTGGCATTCCCTGCCGCAGGCCATCAAGGCCGTGACGGAACTCGGCGCCAATGCCAAGCGCGTCTGCATCTGCACGGACGACCGCGAGGCGGACGATCTCGCGATGTTCGGCCTCGACTGGGTGGCGCGGGAAGCGGTGCGCGCCGGCGTTTCGCGCGAAGTCGCCTGGTCGATGGGCTCGCTGCATGGCGCGACCCGCTACGGCATGGATGGCGAATTCGGCGCCCTCGGCCATAGCCGCCGCGCCGACATCGTGCTGCTCAACGACGATCTCGTGCCGCAGAGCACCTGGTATGGCGGCGTGCTCGCCGTCGATCAGCGCAAGGTCACCTCAGCTTTCGACGAACAATTCGAAAGCGGCCGCTACCGCTATCCGAAGCGTGCCTATGAGACGGTGACCGTGCCCGACGGGCTGACCCTGACCCCGGCGCTGCCCACCGAGCCGGTGACGGCCAATGTCATCCGCACCGAACTGCCCGGCATCGTGCTGATCCATGAGCAGGTGCAGCTGAACCCCGCCGATGGCGACTGGCCGGCGCAGCTCGACCGGCACGGCCTCTGCTTCGCCGCGGTCATCGAGCGGCACGGCAAGTCCGCCGGCAATGTCGGGTTTGGTCTGCTCAAGGATTTCGGGCTGAGGAGCGGCGCCGTCGCTTCCTCCGTCGGCCACGACGCGCACAACATCATCGTCGCCGGCCGCACCGAAGCCGACATGCAGGTGGCGCTGGCTGCGATCCGCGAGAGCCAGGGCGGCATCGTGGTGGTGAAAGACGGCAAGGTCGTCGCCAAGGTGGATCTGCCGATCGCCGGGCTCCTCTCCGACAAGCGCCTCGGCACGGTCGCGGAGGAAGCGGCGGCCCTGAAAGCCGCCTGGACCGATCTTGGCTGCACCCTGCCCTTCATGGGCTTCAACCTCGTGCCGCTCGCCGTCATTCCCGAGATCCGGCTGACCGACAAGGGCTTGGTCACGGTGCCGGGGATGGACATCGCGCCGCTCTTCGAACCGGCCCGGGCCGGCGCGAACGTCTGACGGGCAAATTGATTCCACTGTTGCATCGAATGCTCTTCTGGGTATATAAAATGCCTAAAGGAGCACTCGATCATGAGCGGTTTTCACTTCGCGGAAGCGCAGCATCCCCTTCATGGCGCGGAGGCCGGTTTTTCGAGCCGCGCGGCCAGCCCCTATCTCTCGCTGCACCTGGCAGACCCGCTGGCCCGCATCGCGGCAGCCCGGGCCGGGCTCGGGGCCGCGGACGCGAAGGCCCTGCTGGATGACCTCGGCATCAGCCAGGACACCGGCTTGCGGGCGCTGAGCCTGCCCATCGCCACCGTGAACAAGAAGGCCAAGGCCGGGGAAAAGCTGGCGCCGGACGAAAGCGAACGGGTGCTGGGCCTGGGCCGTATGATAGGCCAGGTGGAAGCCATGCTGGGCGATCAGACCGACAGCTTCGATGCCCATGCCTGGCTCGGGCGGTGGCTGCTGGAACCGCTGCCGGCGCTCGGCCACCGTCGTCCCGCCGAGCTTCTCGATACGATGGAAGGCCAAGCCCTGGTTTCCCAAGCCCTCGCCCAGATCGAAGGCGGTGCCTACGCCTGAGTGCGGGCGATGACCCATAGCCTCTGGCGCATCGCCGCCGAAACCCCGGCCTATGCGGCGGACGACCTCTCCGGCCGCGGGGCCAACCGGTGCGGCGGGCGGTGGAACCCGCCGGGCCTTCCGGCGGTCTATGCCTCGGCGACTCGGGCGCTCGCCTGCCTCGAGACCATCGTGCACCTGAATGCCGGCGGGCTACCTTTCAACCGTTACCTTATCGAAATCATCGTGCCGGATGCGGTCTGGCAGCGCGCGCGACGAGAGACCGCGGAGACGCTGGCTGTCGGTTGGGATGCGCAGCCGGCCGGCCGTGCAAGCATCTCCTTCGGGGCAGACTGGCTGCGGCACGGCGAGAGCGCCCTCTGCCTCCTGCCTTGCGCCCTAATCGCCGAGGAAGTGAACGTGCTGATCAACCCACGCCATCCGGATGCACGCATGCTGCGCGCGGTCAAGCGCCGCCGCTGGCTCTATGACCCCCGCCTGCGGCCGGCACCCGCTCAGCCGGCGGTATAGACGACGTCCTTCCCCGCCTCCGCTGCGCGCCACAGATACCAGGCGGCGGTGCTCCGATAGGGCGACCAGATTTCGCCGGCGAGCGCCAGGGCGCGGGGTTTCGGCTGCACCTCCAGCCCATGCAGCCGTCGATAGCCTTCGCGCACGCCGAAATCATCGACGGGGAGGATGTCGGGCCGGCCCAGGCTGTGCATCAGCAGCATCTCCACCGTCCAGCGCCCGATGCCGCGCACCGCGGTCAACCGCTCGATCAGAACGGCGTCGCTCATGCGGGCCGCGGCCCGCCGGCTGGGCACGATCCCCTCCACCGTCTTGACGCAGAGATCCTGGATGGCCGCGATCTTGCCGGCGGACCAGCCGCAGGCGCGCAAGGTCGCCGTATCCGTTGCCAGGACCTGCGCCGGGCTCGGAAATCCCTCGCCCGGAAACAGCTCCTCGAAGCGCGCCAGGATGGCGGCGGCCGCGCGGCCATGAAGCTGCTGGTGCGCGATGGCGCGCAGCAGCGATTCGAAGGGTTCGCGATCCTTCGTCACGGTCAGGCGGCAAGGGCCGACGCGGCGGATGAGCGCCCCCATCGCCGGATCGACCGCCGCCAGATGGCGTGTAGCCGCGGTCAGAGCAGAGAACCCTGCACCGGCGCGCGACGCGGCCGTGGCGCCTTGTCGGCGGATTTCGACGCGGGTCCGTGGCCGGTGGTGACGCCCACCGCGCCATCGGCGAAGCGGAGGGACAGCGCCTCGCCCTCGCTGAGGCTAGCCGCCCGGGTGACGGGATGGCCGGCCTCATCCGACACCAGGGCGAAGCCGCGCTCCAGCACCGCCTGGTAGGAGACGGCGTGCAGCCGGGCGGAGAGCCCCTCCAGCCGGGCGCGCGCCTCGCGGTGGCCGGCCTGAACCGGCGCCGCGGACAGGCGGGCGCTGATCCGCGCCTCCTGCTGCCGGGCGACCGCGACGCGATGGCGGAGGCCGCTGGGCAGGCCTTGCGCGGAGAGGGTCAGCGCCGTGCGGCGGAGCGCCACGAGCTGCGGCAGCCCGAGCGCGAGCCGGCGGCCTTCTTCCACGATCCGGCTCTTGAGCCCGTCCAGCCAGGCGCGCGGCGCGGGCAGACGTTCCGAGGCGTGCCGCCATTCCGCGCGGCGCATGGCGAGCAAGGTTTGCGGCGCATTGCGCAGCCGCTCACCGCGATCGTCCAGCCGGATGCGCGCCTGACCCAGCAGCGCTCCGACATCGGGAAGGCCGCGCGCCGCGCCGGTCAGGCGCAGCCGCCCCTCGCCCGTCAGCCGCGCGATGGCGGCTGCGAGGCGCCCGCCTTTCTGCGTCACGTCGCCCAGCAGCTCGAGCCGCGCCGGCACCGCCATTTCGGCCGCCGCCGTTGGCGTCGGCGCCCGGCGGTCCGAGACGAAGTCGATCAGCGTCGTATCCGTCTCGTGCCCCACGGCCGAGATCAGCGGGATCGTGCAGTCGGCCGCCGCCCGCAGCACCACCTCTTCGTTGAAGGCCATCAGGTCTTCCAGGCTGCCGCCGCCACGGGCGACGATCAGCACGTCCGGGCGAGGAATTGGCCCATCGGCGGCGAGCGCCGAGAAGCCGCGAATCGCAGCGGCAATCCGCAGGGTCGCGCCCTCCCCCTGCACCGGCACGGGCCACAGCAGCAGGTCGCGCGGAAAGCGACGTGCGACGGTGGTGCGGATGTCGTGCAGCACCGCCCCCTGTTCCGAGGTGACGAGGCCGATGACCCGCGGCAGCAGCGGAATGGGCCGCTTGCGCTCGGGCGCGAAAAGCCCCTCCTCGGCAAGTTTCACCCGCAGCATTTCGATCTTCGCGAGCAGGGCGCCGGCGCCGGCATATTCCATCCGCTCGACGATGAGCTGATAACTCGACCGCTCGCCATAGGCGGTCACCCGGCCCGTCGCGATGACCTCGACCCCGTTCTCCGGTACCAGGCCGAGCCGCGAAACCGCAGACTTCCAGATGATGCCGGCGATCTTGCCCTGCTCGTCCTTGAGCGAAAAATAGATGTGGCCGGAGGCGTAGCGCTTCAGCTCGGTGATTTCACCGCGCACCCGCACGCGGCCGAAGGCGCCTTCCAGCGTGCGCTTCACCGCCGCCGAAATCTCGCCCACCGAATATTCGGGGATATTGCTGGTCTGGGTCATGTCGCTCGTGGCCATGACCGCAGACTATGCTAGAGCCGCCTGCACTTGAAGGTCACGGCCCGGACGCCTGGGCGAAGGAGAGACGATGCGGGTTCTGGTGATTGGCAGCGGTGGGCGGGAACACGCCCTGGTGCAGGCGATCGCGAAGAGCCCGCTGGTGACGAAACTCTTCTGCGCCCCTGGCAACCCCGGCATCGCGCCGCTCGCCGAGCTGGTGCCGATCCCGGTGACCGAGGTGGAGGCGCTGGCGAGCTTCGCCGCCTCCAACCAGATCGATCTCGTGGTGCCCGGGCCGGAAGCCCCGCTCGTCGCCGGCATCGCCGATCTGCTGGCCGAACGCGGCATCCGCTGCTGCGGTCCCTCCAAGGCAGCCGCCCAGCTCGAAGGCAGCAAGCAGTTCACGAAGGAAGTCGCGGATGCCGCCGGCATCCCGACGGCGCGCTGGGAAGCCTTCACCGATTCGCACCATGCGCTCGACTTCGTGCGGCGCCGCGGCGCCCCCATCGTCGTCAAGGCCGACGGGCTTGCCGCCGGCAAGGGGGTGGTGGTGGCGCAGACCGAGGCGGAGGCGGAGGCCGCCGTCATCGCCTGCCTGCGCGACGGTGCCTTCGGCGTCGCCGGGGCCCGCGTCGTCATCGAGGAATTCATGGAAGGGCCGGAGGTGTCCGTCTTCGCGCTCTGCGACGGGACCGAGGCGGTCTTTCTCGGCGCCGCGCGGGACCATAAGCGCGTGGGGGACGGCGACACCGGCCCGAACACCGGTGGCATGGGCGCCATCGCGCCGCCGCCCGGCTTCACGCACGAGACGCGGGACCTGGTGATGGAGAGCATCATCCGTCCGACCCTCGCCGAGATGGCGCGCCGCGACATGCCCTTCCGCGGCATTCTCTTTGCCGGTCTGATGCTGACCGCCGATGGGCCGAAGCTCATCGAATACAACGTCCGCTTCGGCGATCCCGAAGCCGAGACGCTGCTGCCGCTGCTCGACAGTGACATCGTGCCGGCGCTCGTCGCCGCCTGCGAGGGCGGTCTCGCGCATGTGCCGCTGCGCTGGCGCGCCCAGGCCTCCGTCTCGGTCGTCATGGCGGCGCAGGGCTATCCCGGTGCCTACCTTCGCGGCACGCGGATCGGTGGTCTGGACAAGGCTGCGGCAGAAGAAGCCGTCACCGTCTTCCATGCCGGCACGCGGCAGCAGGACGGGGCGATCCTGGCCGAGGGCGGGCGTGTACTCGTCGTCAATGCCACCGGCTCTTCACTCAGCGTCGCCAGAAATCGTGCTTATGCGGCGGTCGATAAGATAGACTGGCCCGAGGGTTTCTGCCGGCGCGATATTGGTGGACAGTTCATATGAGACGGTTGAGGGAAAATTTCTTCTGCCGCTGATCGTCGATTTCAGGTGGCAAAACACTTGCATTGTTCCCCTCCGCCATGAAAACTGATCACATTCCTTAGAGGGGGAGTTTCTTTGATGCCGTCCGACGTGCTGATCGAGAATCATCAAACGATCGCCCAAGGCGCACCACCAGCTTCCCCCATCCGGCATCTCATCGAAGTTGCCGGTGTGGAAAAGATCTTCGGAGACCCCGCCACCGGACACCGGGCTCTCGAAGCCATCAACATCAATATCGAGGAGAAGGAGTTCTTCACCCTTCTCGGCCCCTCGGGCTGCGGCAAGACCACGCTGCTGCGCATGATCGCGGGCTTTGAACATCCGACCGTCGGCGAAATCCGCCTCAACGGCAAAGACGTAGCGCCGCTGCCGCCGCGCGAGCGCCCGGTCAACATGGTGTTCCAGAACTACGCGCTCTTCCCCCATCTGACGGTTGCACAAAACGTAGCCTTCGGCCTCGAAATGCTGGGCTGGAAGAAGGCAGACATCACCGCCCGCGTGCAGGAGACGCTGTCTCTCGTGAAGCTCGCGCATTTCTCCAGCCGCAAGCCGGCGCAGCTTTCAGGCGGTCAGCAGCAGCGTGTCGCCCTCGCCCGCGCTCTCGCCCCCCGGCCGCAAGTGCTGCTGCTCGACGAGCCGCTCTCTGCGCTCGATCTCAAGCTGCGCAAGGAAATGCAGTTCGAACTGAAGCGCCTTCAACGCGAGACCGGCATCACCTTCGTCCTCGTCACGCATGACCAGGAAGAGGCGCTCGCGATGTCGGACCGCATCGCCGTCATGAACACCGGCCGCGTGCAGCAGATCGGCACGCCCGAGGCGATCTACGATGATCCGACCAATCGCTTCGTCGCGGACTTCATTGGCGAAGCCAATCTCATTCCCGGCGAAGCGCTCGGCCGCTCGCCCTCCGTGGTCATCGCCATTCGCCCCGAGCGCGTCGCCTTGACGCCACCGGGCGAGACCCCGCGCGTGACCGGAACCGTGGAGACGGCAACCTTCCTCGGCTCCGACACGCTGATGGAAATCGCGATCCCCGGCGGCCGGGTCCGCGCCCGCATCCGCGGCGCCGCCAAGCTAGCCCCCGGCACGACGGTCGGGCTGAGCTGGACCACGGAAGCCGAACGCGAACTGGTGGACTGACGCCATCATGCTGAAAAAACGCTCGGCTTACTGGCTGATCCTGCCTGCGGTTCTCGTCATCTTCATCTTCGGCGCCATCCCGCTTCTGATTTCCCTCGTCTATTCCTTCATGTCCGCAAACCCCTATGGGGGTGTGCAGGCCCCGCTGACCTTCGCTGCCTATGTGCAGATGGTCTTCGACCAGGATTTCGACGGCAGCCTGGTCTTCATGCCCGACTATCTCGTCATCGCCTTCCGCTCGATCTACCTTGCGCTGGCAACGACGGTGCTGAGCCTCGCGATCGGCTTTCCCGTCGCCTGGTACATCGTCTGCCAGTCGCCCGGGCGGCGGAAGATCCTGCTGACGCTGGTCTCCCTGCCCTTCTGGATCAACACCCTAATCCGCACCTATTGCTGGATCCTCATCCTGCGCGACGAGGGCCTGGCCAACAAATTCTTCGGCTGGCTCGGCTTCATCTCCCACCCGCTGCCGCTGCTCTACAACCAGGGCTCCATTCTGCTGGGCCTGGTCTATACCTTCCTGCCCTTCATGGTTCTGCCGATCTATGCGACGCTCGAGCGGCTCGACCCGCGTCTGATCGAGGCGGCGTATGATCTCTACGCCAGCCGCTTCGAACTCTTCCGCCGCGTCATCTGGCCGCTCACCAAACCCGGTATCGCCGCCGGCACGGTGCTGGTCTTCGCGCCCGCCCTCGGCTCCTTCCTGCAGCCGGACCTGCTGGGCGGCGGCAAGCAGCTGCTCATCGGTAGCCTGATCGAAATGCAGTTCACCTCTTCCCGCAACTGGCCCTTCGGTGCCGCGCTGTCGATGCTGGTGACCTTCGCCGTCATCCTGTCGCTCGCCTGGCAGAGGTGGCGAACCAAGCGCGCCGCAGCGGCGCAGGCAGCGTGATCATGGCGAGCACCCCGATGCCCACGGCCGCACGCCGCAAGATCCGTCCCTTCGATTGGCGGCGCAATCCCGGCTTCGGCCCCTTCACCGCTTTGGTGATGGCCTTCCTCTACCTGCCGCTCGTCATCCTCGTCGTCTATTCCTTCAACGCCAATCGCTTCGTGACGGTCTGGACCGGCTTCAGCTTCCACTGGTTCGTGCGCGTCGCGAACAACGGCGACATCCGGCATGCCGCCTGGATCTCGGTGCTCGTCGGCGTGCTGGCGACGATCTGCTCCACGGTGATCGCGATCGCCGCTGCTCTCGGCTTCGAGCGCGGCGGCCGCTTCAAGGGCGAAGGTGCTGCGACCAGCCTGGTGATGATGCCGCTGGTGGTGCCGGAAATCGTCACCGCCATCACGACGCTGATCTTCTTCTCCTCGATCGGCTTCCACTATGGCGTGCTGAACCTGGTGCTGGCGCACACGGTCTTCTGCATTCCCTTCGCCATGCTGCCCATCCAGGCGCGGCTCAATACGATCGGGACGATGTACGAAGATGCCGGGCGCGATCTCTATGGCAGTGAATGGCGCATCTTCCGCCGCATCACCCTGCCGCTCATGGTGCCGGGCATCATGGCGGGTGCCATCCTCGCCTTCGTCACCTCGCTGGACGACTTCCTCATCAGCTTCATGGTGAGCAGCGCCGGCACCACCACCCTGCCCGTCTACGTCTACGGCATGATGCGCCTCGGCGTGACGCCGGAAGTGAATGCGATTTCGACCATCCTGCTGGTGATCTCGGCGGCGCTTGCCCTCGTCGCCTTCCTCATCAGCCGTCCGAACGAGGCCGGTGCCGCTGCGGGGGGAACCGCCCCCGCGACCACGCCGGCCACGGCGACCACCTGAACCCCACCATCCGAAGCGGAGGAACGTTCCCATGAGTTTCAAGACCACCCTGATGGCCCTGGGCCTGGGGGTCGCGACCATTGCGGCCGCACCCCTGGCCCAGCCCGCGCAGGCCGCCGATGCCGGGGTTCTGCACATCTTCAACTGGACGGACTACACCGCGCCCGACCTGCTGAAGAAATTCACCAAGGAAACCGGCATCAAGGTCACGCTCGACACCTATGATTCGAACGAGACCCTGCTCGCCAAGCTGAAGGCCGGCACCACGGGCTACGATCTCGTCATCGTCTCCAATGACTTCGTGAAGATCTTTGTCCAGCAGAACCTGCTGCAGAAGATCGACGCGAGCACGATGCCGAACTTCCACAATCTCGATGCCCGCTGGCAGCATCGCGACTGGGACCCGAGCGCCGAATACACCATCCCCTGGCAGTGGGGCACCACCTCCTTCACCTATGACACCAAGGTCTATCCGCAGCCGGTGGACAGCCTCGCCACCCTCTTCAAGCCGCCGGCGGTCTTCAAGGGCCAGGTCGGCATGTTCGGCTCGCCGAGCGAAGTCATCGGCCTCGCTTTCATCTATCTCGGCTACCCCCCCTGCGACACGAACCCGGCGCATCTGAAGGAGACGCTGGCCCTTCTCGAAGCGCAGAAGCCTTTCGTGAAGCTCTACAACTCCGACGGCATCATCGATCGCCTCTCCGCGGGCGAAGTGACGATGAGCGAGCAGTGGTCGGGTGACGCGATGCGTGCGCGCTTCGCCAAGCCCTCGCTCAAATACGTCTATGCCAAGGAAGGCGGCACTGGCTGGATGGACAATCTCGCCGTTCCCGCCGGTGCGCCGGACGTGGAGAACGCGAAGAAGTTCATCAACTTCATGATGGACCCCGAGAACGCCGCGATCGAGAGCAACTTCGCAGGCTACCAGAACGGCGTTGCCGGCTCGAACAAGTTCCTCGACCCGAAGATGGCCGCCGCACCTGAATTCAATCCGCCGGCAGACTACAAGATCGTTTTCTCGCCGGGTTGCGACGCGAAGGCGACCAAGGACTTCGACCGCATCTGGACGCTCATCCGGAAATAACCGAGAACTCCCCCCGGGATTTCATTCCGGGGGGAGTTTTTCATGGACGTCGTCTTCTCGCCTGACCATGCGCTGCATGTGAGCCCGGGCGAACTCAATTCCGGCGAATTCGTGCCGGCCTTCGAAAAGCCCGAGCGCGCCGAAATCATCCTGGCCCGCGCGAAGGAGGTCGGCCTGGGCACGGTGCGGCCGCCGCTGTCCTTCTCCCCCGATCATCTGACCCGCATCCATGATCCCGGCATGGTCGATCTGCTGCGCGACGGCGCGGCGGAATGGAAGCAGCTCGGGCGCCAGGGTGGCGCCTTTCCCTTCACCTTCTTCACCCGCGGATTCCGGACGGACCGCGTGCCGGAGACCCTGGAAGGCCGCCTCGCCTACTATTGCTTCGACGCCGGCACGCCGCTCACCGAGACGAGCTGGCAGGCGATCGAGTCCTCCGCCCATGTCGCCTTGACCGGCGCCCGCGCCATCTCGGAAGGTGCGGGCAGCATCTTCTCGCTGTGCCGCCCGCCCGGCCACCATGCGGGGGCGGACCATTACGGCGGATATTGCTTTCTCAACAATGCGGCGATCGCCGCGCAGTATCTGCGGGACCAGGGGGCGGCGCGCGTCGCCATCCTCGACGTCGACTACCACCACGGCAACGGCACGCAGCAGATCTTCTACCGGCGGGACGACGTTCTGCTGGTCAACATCCATGCGACACCCGACCAGGAATACCCCTATCTGCTCGGCTTCGCCGACGAGCCGGGCGCCGGCGCGGGCGAAGGCTACAACCTCAACCTGCCGCTGCCGTGGGGTACGGAGTGGAGCGGCTGGTCGGAGGCGCTGGAGACCGGCTGCCGCCGCGTTGCCGCCTATGCGCCGGACGTGCTGATCGTCTCGCTCGGCGTCGACACCTATCAGAAGGACCCGATCTCGCAATTCAAGCTCGACCACGACCATTTCACCCGCATGGGCGCGCGTATCGCCCAGCTCGGCCTGCTGACGCTCTTCGTCATGGAGGGCGGCTATGCCGTCGCCGAAATCGGCATCAACGCCGTCAACGTGCTGACCGGCTTCGAAGGGCGTTGAGTAAACCTTGCCATGTGACAAGGTTGCGCGCACAGTCTGGCCCGGCCGGACTGTGCGCCGCATCTGGGCGGCGCCTGGCCAGAAAGGACAGCCCATCATGATCAAACAGATGCTCGCCGCGGTCGCGGCGCTGACCCTGCTCGGCCAAAGCGCGGCCTTCGCCCATGCTTATCCGCAGAAGGAATATCCGGCCAAGGGCGCGACGATGAAGACGGCGCCGACCAGCCTGTGGATCGAGTTCGACGATGCGTTGGAGCCGCACTTCACGGGTGTCACGGTGACCGATGCAAAGGGCGGGCGCGTGGACCGGGGCCATGCGACCGTCTCGAAGACCGATCCGCACCACCTGAGCGTCGGGCTCAAGCCGCTGGCGCCGGGCAAATACACGGTGCATTGGCACGCGACCGACACCGACACCCATAAGACCCACGGCAGCTACAGCTTCACCGTGGTGGCCTGACCGCGTGCCGGTGCCGGACTTCGATCTTTCCGACAGTGGCGGCATCGGCCTCGTTCTGCTGCGGGCGCTCTGCGACCTCGCGGTGCTCACCGTCTTCGGCACGGCGACGCTACGCGCCCTGATCAGGCTTGCCGCCGTGCCGGCGGCCGATGGTTGGGCCCAGCCGCTGCGACGCGGCAACCAGGCGCTGGCGGCCCTCGCCGGCCTCCTGCTCGTCCTATGGCTGGTCTTCACCGCGCGCTATCTGGCGGAGGCCGCCGGCTGGCGGGACTGGCTGGGTGCGATCGTCACCGTACTGGCGGGGACGAGTTACGGTGCCGTGGTCATCGGCCAGGTCGGCGCGCTGGCGCTCATGGCGGCCGCCCTCTTCCTCGGCGATGGCTTCGGCGATGCCCTCGCCTTGCTCGCCGCGGCCCTGGCCGTGGGGCTGCAGGCCTGCCACGGGCATGCCTTCAGCATGGGACAGATGGGACTCTACGCCGTCTCGGTGCTGCATCTGCTTGGCGGCGGCGCCTGGCTCGGCAGCCTGCCCGCGCTGTGGTGGATGACGCGGCGGCTGCCGCCGGAGGCCTGCGCCCGGCTGCTGCGTCACTTCTCCTCTCTCGGCCAGGTGGCCGTCCTGCTCATCGCTGTCACGGCCCTGATCCAGGGGCTGACGATGATCCAGAACTGGCACACCCTGGTGACCACTGCCTATGGCTGGACCGCGGCGCTCAAGGGCCTGCTCTTCCTCGTGCTGCTGGGCCTCGCCGCCGCCAACCGCGTTCTCTGGACGCCGCGGCTCGCGCGCGGCGCGGGCGGCCATACTGGCTTCGCCCTGACCCTCGGCATCGAAATCGGCTGCGGGATGGCCCTCATCCTCGCGGCCGGCCTGCTCGCGAGCCTGCCGCCCGTCATGAGCATGTAGCGCCCCTGCAGCGCAGGGAAACCCTGAGGTTCCTTGCAGTGGCTACTTGCGAGCCTTGGGGATGACCGCGCATAGTCGATAGCGCGTGTGCAGAGACAACGCATCCCTCCCCGGGACAAGGGCAATCCACCCAGAGTGAGTGGCGATGCAGAGTGGCGTGCAGGAACCGCAGGCTCAGCCGGATGCCTTCGCGCAGACCTCAGTCTTCGAGCTAGGCCTTTCCGCCTTCGAGGTGTTCGATCTGCTTCCGATCGGCGTGCAGGTTGATGACGCACGGCACCATACGATCTACGTCAACGCCCGCTTTACGGAGATGACGGGCTATACGCGCGAGGACATCGCCGATCTCGAAGACTGGTTCCGCCTCGCCTATCCGGATGCGGCGGAGCGCGCCGCGGTGCGGCGTGATTGGGCCGCACGGCTGGCGGAGGCGGAAGCGAGCGGCCGCGACATCGCGCCCATCGAGCGCTGCCTGACCTGCAAGGATGGCGAGCAGCGGGTCTTCGAATTTCACGTCCGCCGCATCGGCGCCTTCTACGTCTACCTCAACATCGACGTGTCGCACCGCAAGGCCCTGGCCGACGACATGCGGCGCCTCGCCTTCACGGATTCCCTGACGGGACAGGGCAACCGCCGCTCCTTCCTCGCGGCGGGTGAAGCGCTCCTCGCCGAGCGGTGTCTGCCGCTCGCCGGTCTGATGGTCGACATCGACCATTTCAAGAGCCTCAACGACCGCTACGGCCACAAGGTGGGTGACGAGGCTTTGATGAAGGTCGCGACCCGCCTGGGCGCGCTGCTGAGCGCCGATCAGCACCTTGCCCGGCTGGGCGGCGAGGAGTTCGGCGTGCTCCTGCCCGGCTGCGATGCCGAGGCCGCGGCGGCGGTCGCCGAACGTCTGCGGCTCGCGGTCACGGAACGGCCGCTGATCCTGCCCTCGCTCAGCTTTCCCGTGCCCGTTTGCGTCTGCGTGGGCGGCGCCCTGGCAGCGCCGGGAGACCGCACGCTGGACGGGCTGCTCGCCCGCGCCGACCGCGCCCTCTATGATGCGAAGCGTGGCGGGCGCAACCGCGTCCGCTTCAGCGAAGGGTGAGCCATCCCCGCCTCATGTGAAGATCGTGTGGTCGACGTTCTGCAGCAGGATGTTCGTGCCGTCCTCGAGCGTGATGAGATCGGAGCCGCGCACCACGCCTTCGGCTGCGATCGGATCACCGGCATAGCCCGCGAAGGCCAGGATGTCGGTGCTCTTGAGGCCGTCGATGATCACGTCTCCACCGCTCTGGCCGTTGATGAAGCCGTAGACATCGGCCCCGGTGCCGCCCACGACGCTCGCGACACCCGTGCCGGCGATCATCGTATCCGCGCCATGACCGAGCGCGATCACGTCCGATCCGGCGCCCGCGAAGACCTGCACTCCGCCGGTGCCGTAGAGGCCGTTGACGGTCGTCGCCCCCGAACCTGCGACGATGAGATCGGGCTCGGCCCCATTCGCCATCAACAGGGTGCTTCCGGCACCGCCGACGAGGGTGGAAGGGCCGGCCCCGGCCACGAGCGTGCTGGCACCGCTGCCGCCATAGATTTCGTTGCTTCCTGTCCCGCCGGTGAAGAGCGTCGTGCCCGTGCCTGCGATCAAGGTTGTGTCGCCACCCGCACCGATGACGGAGGTCGCACCGGTGCCGCCGACGAAATAGAGATCGGCGTCCACGCCGGAGACGGCGGTGGGGTCGCTGCCGCCCGCAACCGTCACCGCATCGCTGCCGGCGGTGATGGTATCGGCCCCGGTGATGCTCATGGCGGCGTCACCGCCGGCCGCGATGGTCAGCGGCACCGAGCCTTGGTCGATGAGCGTGCCGCCGGAGAGCAGCGTCGCGCTGCCAAGGATGCCACCCGAACTCACGATCAGCGTACCGAGATCGTCGACGATGGCGCCGATGGCGCTGCCGCCCGATTCCACGATCTCGCTGCCGCCATAGGTGATGGTGTCCGCCATCGCCGTGCCGCCCGCGGAGACGATGGCGACGCCGCCGGACTCGATCGTGGCACCGCTGAGGATGCCGCCCGAGGAGACCAGCACTTCGCTCTCGCTGAAGCCGGCGACGACGGTGGTGCCGAGGGCGAGCCCGCCGGCGCGCACGATCTCGAGCCCGGAGCTGACAAGGAGATTCGAGGTCACCCCGCCGGATGAGACGACGAGCGCACCGAGGGCGGAGACGACGACGTTGACGGCCGTGCCGAAGATGGTCGCGGTGCCGTTCGGAATGAGCCCTGAGCCCGCCAGCACACCGCCCGCCTCGACCAGCAGATTGCCGATCTGGCTGCCGCCCGAGAGCAGGATTTCGGTGCCGCCCGATTTGATGTCGCCGTCGGCCGCCACGTCACCGGCGGCGACGATCTCGACGCCGCCTTGGCTCACGATCGTGCTGCTGGCCACCGGCTTGGTGAGAAGCGAGCCGGAGACCAGCAGGGTGCCGCCGCTGCTGACGGTGGCACTCATCGCCGTGCCGCCGAAGGTGATGCCGGAGAGGACCTCGAAGCCCCCGCTCAGGACGGTCGTGCTGAGGGATATCCCCCGTTCATAGACCCGCTCGCTGCCGCCGGCGCTGACGATCGTATTGAAGCTGCGGCCATTGTCGATCCGCACGACGCCGCCCGCGGACGCAACGGCGCCGAAGGAGGAGCCAAACTCCGCAATGAGCTGACCCCCGTTCTCGACCGTCGTGCCGATTGCCGTGCCGCCCGCGGAGAGAAGGGTGTAGGCGCCCGAGACGACGGGATCTCCGTCGATGACCATGCCGACTGCGGTGCCGCCGTTCGTCACCGTCATGCGGCCATCCTGCAGGCCGCCCGAGACCACACCGCCGCGCCCGACGTAGGCCGTGCCATGGTCGGTGAGGCCGCTCACCACGCCGCCGGAGACCGAGAGCACCCCACCGCTCGATACGGCGAGGCTAGCGGCCGTGCCGCCGCTCGAGAGGATCATGACGCCGCTGCTGACCGCAGCACTGATGCTGAGGCCGGAGACGATATCCGTGCCGCCGCTGATGAGGCGCGCCGACACCTGCGTGCCGCCCGCTTGCACGACCATCGTGCCCGAGATCAGCGTATCACGCAGCCCGAGCCCACCACTCGACACGATCTCCGTCCCGCCGCTCACGAAGGTAGCGCTGGCGAGGCCACCGGAGGAGACGGTGAGCGTGCCGGTGCTGAGGAAGGTCACTAGGGCGCTGCCGCCGGAGAGGACGGTTTCCTGACCGCCGGAGACGAGGACGCGGCTGGTCACGCCGCCGGCCGAGACCGCCGCGCTTTCCGCGAGCGTCGCACTCGCCAGCTGCCCCTGGACCGAGACCGACCCGCTTTCGAGGCGGCCGCCGCCGGAGACGAGACCGCCACTCAGGATGGTCAGCGGTCCGCGCTCCGCCGCACCGGACAGGAGCTGCTCCGTCCCGCCACTGGAGACGGTGGTCGCGACGCCGATGCCGCCGGAGGACAGGGTTAGCGTGCCGCCGCTGGTCACCTGGGTGGTGTAGGCGACGCCACTGGTCGCCACGACCTCGTCGCCGCCGGCACTGATCACGGTCGAGGAGGTAAAGCCGCTGTCGAAGGCGCTGATGACGCCACCGCTGGAGACGGTCGCGTTCCGCTCCCAGCCGGACCAATGCACGCTTTCCTGCCCGCCTGAGGAAACCACCGTGGCGCTGCCGCTGCCGCCGCTGAAGACGTCGAGAAAGCCGCCGGAAGACACCTGGGTGCTGACGGCGAGCCCGGTGGAGACGGCGATCTCGACACCGCCAGGGAGCGTCGTGGCCGTCGCCGTGCCGCCGGAGCGCACGACCAGCACGTCGCCGCTCGAAACCGTCTGGCCGCTCACGTTCTGGCCCGAATCGACGTAGCTGGTGGTCATCGCGCTCGCCCTGAAAACGAAAGAGTTTCCAGTTCATTACGGGTTTCGCTGCGCGCCGGCAAATGCGCCGCCTCCGCGCGCGAACCGTGACGGCGGTAGGGAATAAATCGGCACCCCGGGCGTTCACCGCAAAAGCGATGGGGTGAACCATGAACCTGGATTTCGTGAAGAGCGCGCGTCGGCGGGCCTGCGCGGTGCTGGGGGCTGCCACGGCCGCGGTCTGTGCGGCGGCGCCTGCGGCGGCCGCCCCCCTCCAGTACGACATCAGCCAGAAGACGGCGACGATCGCCTTTCACACCCATGTCGCGCGGGTGGTCGCGATCGACGGCACCTTCCAGCGCTTCTCCGGCCGGATCTTCCTCGACCCGGCCCAGCCCTCGGCGCTCCGCATCGCGGTGACGGTCGACGACGGCGCGATCGCGGTTCCCTACGGCGGCGCCGCGACCTTGCGCTCCTCCGCCTATTTCGACGCGGCGCAGTTCCCGACGATCCTGTTTCGGAGCGACGGCGTGCAGGTGCTGCCGGGCAGCCGCTTCACCATCCTCGGCCAGTTGACCATGCGTGACCGCGTCCAGCCGGCCGTGCTGACCGGCACCATCCTGCATGACGTGCAGGATGGCACGCCGGTTCTGCGCATCACGGCGCGCACGGCGCTGAACCGTACGGGCTTCGGCATGGTCGCCGACCGTCCGCTGATCGCGGACGAGGTGACGCTGACGATCACGGCGACGCTGCGCGCCCCCTGACGGCCATCGCATCTTTTTCGGGAATAAGCGTGCCGCCGCGGTGTTCTGCCCACTGACACGGCTTCTCGTGCCACCTCATGACAGGATCGACACCCATGAAACGTCTGCTTCTGCTCGCCGCCGGCGCCTGGCTCACGGCCGCACCCCTGGCCCTGGCCGCAAGCCTTCCCTTCTCCTCCGCACAGAGCACCAAAGGCGCCGTGCTCGCCGATGCCCAGGGCATGACGCTCTACACCTATGACGAGGACCACAAGGGCCAGTCCACCTGCTATGGCGAATGCGCCGAGGATTGGCCGCCCTATTTCGTCGCCAAGGGCGCAAGCGCGAGCGGCCCCTATTCCCTGGTCCGGCGGCATGACGGCCGCCTGCAATGGGCCTTCGACGGCATGCCGCTCTACTACTGGCAGGATGACAGCAAGACGGGCCAGATCTCCGGGGACGGCATCGACGGCGTGTGGCACATTGTCCACCCGGCGCAGCAGGCAGCGGCCGGCGGCAGCACCGGCGGATCTTGGTAACGGGCGAAGGGCGCTGCAGGTGACGAGGCCATGAGCGCCTTCCTGGACGAGGTCGAGGCCTGCATCCCCGCCTTGCGGCGCTATGCCCGTGCGCTGACGCATGATCGCGACCGTGCGGACGATCTGGTGCAGGATTGCCTGGAGCGGGCCTTGCGCAAGCGCGCCCTGTTCCGGCCGCTCGGGCCGGTGCGCGCCTGGCTGTTTCGTATCCTCGTCAACCTCTATCGCAACGAGCAGCGCAGCCTGCGGCGGCGGGGGCCGAGCGCGCCCGTCGATCCCGAGGATGCGGCCATGGCCGTGCCGGGCAACCAGCAGGCGCGGCTGGAACTGGCAGGCGTCGCTCGCGCCCTGCAAGATCTACCCGACGAGCAGCGCGAGACGTTGCTGCTCGTCGCCCTGGAAGGCATGAGCTACGAGGAGGCCGCGACCATTCTGGAAGTTCCGACCGGCACCGTGATGTCCCGCCTTTCCCGCGCCCGCCACGCCCTGCGCGGCGCCACGGGGATGCCGGCGACACGGCTGCGGAGTGTCACATGAGCCGCGATCCGACACGCATTCCCGATGATGCCCTGATGGCCTATCTCGACCGCTCGCTGGATGAGGCGCATGCGGCCGAGATCGGCGCCCGGCTCGCGGACGACCCCGACGCCCAGGCGCGCCTCGCCGAATGGCGGCGGCAGAATGCGCTGATCGCGGCGGTCTACGGCCCGGCGGCGACGGAGCCCAGGCCGGCCCGGCTCGACGTTCGCCGCATAGCGGCGCAGCAGAGGACGGCGCGCCAGTCCTGGCAGCGCATGGCCGCGACCGCCCTGCTCTGTCTCGGGCTCGGTCTCGGAGGGGGCTGGTATCTGCACGCCTCCGTGCCCGCTTCCGGCACGACGCCCGTGGGGCTGATGGCGGAGGCGCTGAATGCGCACCAGCTCTATGCGAGCGACATCGCCTATCCGGTGCAACTCGGGCCCGACAAGCGGGCGGATCTCGCGGTGTGGCTGTCCAAGCGGCTCGACCATCGCTTCGCCGTGCCGGATCTGGCGTCGCTCGGCTGGCAGCTGGTCGGCGGCAGCCTGGTGCCGGCGGGGGCCGCGCCGGCCGGACAGATCATGTACGAAGATGCGAATGGCCGGCGGCTGACCCTCTTCTTCACCGCGAACCACAAGCAGCGGGCGGCCGAACCGCGCTTCGCGGCGGCGGCGGGTCTCGACCTGATGAGCTGGACGGATGGCGGCCTGACCTGCACCATCGTAGGCCCGGTCGGGCGGGACGGCCTGCGACAGATCGCCGGGGCGGTGTATCAACAACTTACCTGACGGAGGCGAGGCGCGCCCTGGTCCATGACGAGGCGCGGCCTCTAGCGTCGGGCCTGGAAGAAGGCCCGCAGCAGGTCCGCGCATTCCTGCTCGCGCACGCCGCCCACCACCTCCGGCGCATGATGGCAGGAGGAAGCGGCGAAGATGCGGGCGCCATGCTCCACCCCGCCGCCCTTCGGGTCATAGGCGCCGAAGACCAGAGTCTTGATGCGGAAGGCGCTGATCGCAGCCGCGCACATCGGGCAGGGTTCGAGCGTCACCACCAGGGTGCAATCGGGCAGCCGGGGCGAGCCCCGGCCCCGCGCCGCCGCCCGCAGCGCCAGCAGCTCGGCATGGGCGGAGGCGTCGCTCTCCTCCTCCGTCCGGTTGGAAGCGGTGGCGAGCACCTGGCCCGCCGCATCCAGCACCACGGCGCCCACCGGTACCTCGCCGCGCGCGGCCGCCTGCCGCGCTTCGGTTAAGGCCTGGTCCATGGCGTCGAAAGGCCGGGTCATGCGGCGTCCTGTCTCCTGTTGCCCGCTCCATCCAGTGGACCGGAGGGGCGATCTCATGCCATCAGCAGCCTATGGCAAGAAGACCAGACAAACCGACCCCGAGCACGATCCAGCGGCCGCTGAGCCACGCGATCATGGACCTGCACCGCGCGCTGATCCAGGCGGAGGCGCAGGCGACCGGCCTTGCCGGCAATCCCTACAAGCTGCTGACGGCGGTGATGCAGGACCCGCGCTTCGCCTGGCTGCGCAGCTTTAGTGACCTGATCGTCGCCATGGACGAAGCCGGCGACCGCGGCGAGTTGCCGGACCGGGAGGCGCTGGCCCCCTATCTTCAGACGCTCCGGGACCTGATCGGCCCGGGCCACGAAGCCGGGACGCGCATCCAGGACCTCGCACCGACCCATACCGACGTCTCCGTCGCCTTCCGCAAGATCGAGCTTCTGCTGGAGGAGTTCGACGCGTGAGCCGCCCCCTCATCGGCATCACGCTCGACAGCGAGGAACCGGGCGGGTGGTCCAAGTATCCTTGGTACGCCATCCGCCAGAACTACGCCTCCGCCGTCGCCGAAGCCGGCGGTCTACCGGTCGCCTTGCCCCACGACCCGGCGCTTGCGGAAGACTGGCTGGACCGGATCGCCGGCCTCGTCGTCACCGGGGGCGCCTTCGACATCGACCCCGCCATGTATGGCGAGAGCACGACGCATAAGACGGTCTCGCTGAAATCCGGGCGCACGGCGGCGGAACTCGCTTTGCTGCGCGGGGCGCTGGCGCGCGATCTGCCGGTCTTGGGCATCTGCGGCGGCGAGCAGCTGATGGCGGTCGCGCTGGGCGGCACCCTGGTGCAGCACATCCCCGAGACCTTTCCCGAAGCCCTCGCCCATGAGCAGAAGACGCGGCATGACGAGCCGGGCCACCCCGTGGCGGTCGCCTCCGGCAGCCTGCTCGCCCGCATCGTGGGCGCCGAGGCGATGATGGTGAACACTTCGCACCATCAGGCGGTGCGCATGGCCGGCCCCGGCGTCACGATCAATGCCGTCGCCCCTGACGGCGTGATCGAGGGCATCGAGGACCCCCGCTACCGCTTCTGCCTCGGCGTGCAGTGGCATCCCGAGTTTCACACCGACCCAGGCGACGCGAAGATTTTCGACGCCTTCGTGAAAGCCTGCCGATGAGCGAGACGGACGAAACCTCGGAGCGCGGCGAGCGCATCGCCAAATGGGCGGCGCGGGCGGGCGTCGCCTCCCGCCGCGACATCGAACGGATGATCGCCGAAGGCCGCATCAAGCTGAACGGCATGGTGCTGACCCATCCGGCGAGCTTCGTCGCCGAGGGCGACATCGTGCAGGTGGATGGGCGGGTGATCGACGCGCCGAGCCGCACGCGGCTGCTGCGCTACCACAAGCCGCCTGGTCTGGTGACGACGCATAAGGACCCGGAAGGCCGCCCGACGGTCTTCGAAAAGCTGCCCCCCGGCCTGCCCCGCCTGATCTCCGTGGGCCGGCTCGATCTCAACAGCGAAGGCCTGCTGCTGCTCACCAATGACGGCGAACTCGCCCGCCGGCTGGAACGGCCGGAGACCGGTTGGGTGCGGCGCTATCGCGTGCGCGTCAACGGCTTCGTGGACGAGAAGGCGCTGGCCAGCCTCGCCCAGGGCATCACCGTCGAGGGCGTGCGCTACGGGCCGATCGAAGCCGGGCTCGACAGCCGCAAGGGCGATAATGCCTGGCTCTCGGTCAGCCTGCGCGAAGGGCGCAACCGGGAAATTCGCCGTGTGATGCAGCATCTCGGCCTCCAGACATCCCGCCTCATCCGCCTGGCCTATGGGCCCTTCCAGCTCGGCGTGCTGCCGCGCGGGGCGGCGGAAGAGGTGCCGATGAAGATCCTGCGCGAGCAATTGCCGAAGGACGAGCCGGCGCCGAAGCCGGCGCGAAAATGAGGATCATCGGGGGGCGCTGGCGGGGCCGGCGCCTCGCCGCGCCCCTCGGCGCCGATACGCGCCCGACGGCTGACCGGGCCCGGCAGGCCCTCTTCGACATGCTGATGCATAGCCCCTGGGCGGCCGACGCTCTGCGCGAGGCCACGGTGCTGGATGTTTTCGCGGGCACGGGGGCCATGGGGCTGGAAGCGCTCTCGCGCGGCGCGGCCCGCGCCTGCTTCATCGAAAATGCCCGGCCCGCGTTGGCCGCGCTGCGCGCCAATATCGCCGCCTGCAAGGCGGAGGCGCTGGCCGAGGTGATCGCGGCCGATGCCCGCACCCCGCCGCGGGGGCCGGCCTGCAGCGTGATCTTCCTCGACCCGCCTTATGGGCGGGGTCTGGTGCCGGCAGCGCTCGCCGGTCTCGGCCCCGCCGGCTGGCTCGCGCCCGGCGCGCTCATCATCGCCGAAGTCGGATCGGAGGAGCCGCCGCCGGTGGAAACCGCGCTCCTCGCCGACCGTCGCTTCGGCGCCGCACGCATCTGCGCCTTCAGATGGCCGGCTGGCTGACCTGCCGGCTGGTCGTCAGATACCAGGCGACCGCGCTCAAGACCGCCCCACCGCCGATGATGGCGCCGAGGCTCGGCCGCTCGGCGAAGGCGAGCCAGACCCAGAGCGGCCCGAGCACCACGTCGAGCATGGAGATGAACCCGGCCTCCCCCGAAGTGACGCGCCGGCCGCCTTCCAGCACCAAGACGAAGGCGATGCCGGTAGTGATCGCGCCGTAGAGCGCGCAAGCGAGCAGACCCTGCGCCGAGGGCAGCGCCAAGTGCATGAACGGGGCCGCCACAAGGACGCAGAGCCCGGCCGAAAGCGCGCTGAGAAGCGCCGTATCCATGCCGGGATGGCGCTTCGTATGCACCAGTTGCAGGGCGAAGCTCGCCGTCATCACCAAGGCCGCGGCAAGGCCCAGGATATCGCGCCCATGGACGGCACCGCCCGCCGTGACCGCAATGCCCAAAAACGCGATGGCGCCCGCGACAAGAAAGCGGGCCGTTACCCGCTCGCGCATCCAAACGAAGGCGATGCCCGTGGCAATGAAGGGTAGCGCCGCATAGATCGTCATGACATTGGCGACCGTCGTCATGCGCAGCGAGACGACATAGCTGATCGAGGCGATGACCGAGGTGCCGATGAAGAAGGCCGCCGCAGGCCCGAGGGAGGCAAGCTTGGAAAAGACCGCCCCGCGCTGACGCAACAGCACGAAGCCGCCGAGGGTCAGGAAGGTGAAGACCGACCGCCAGACAATCATTGTCCAGGCATCGAGATGCGCCATGCGGACGAAGAGGCCGGCCGTGCTCCAGAGCACCGCCGATACGGCGACCATGACGATACCCAAGCGGCGCGATCCGGCATCGGTCATTGCGGTGCTGGGCCTCTTCTGCTCACCCCGCTTTAGCAGCGGGTTGACGCCCCAGCCATGGAAAACTGAGCGGACACGGGGGCCTTGCCGGAACCCGACTTCCGCCGATACTCCCACCAGCCACCCCGGAGATGAGACCATGCGCGCCATCCGCTTTCACGCCGTCGGTGATCTCCGGTTCGAGGAGGTGCCGCGCCCCGGGGCGCCGGGGCCGGGCGAGGTGCTGCTGCGCGTGCGCGCCGCCGGCATCTGCGGCTCCGACCTACACAACTACCGCACGGGTCAGTGGGTCGCGGCCCTGCCCGTCACCCCCGGCCATGAATTCGCGGGCGAGGTTCTGGCCGTCGGCCCCGATGTCATGGGCTTCGCGCTGGGCGATCTCGCCGTCGCCGATTCCCGCGTGCCCTGCGGCCACTGCCTCGCCTGCGCGGAAGTGCGCTTCAACCACTGCACCGCCCTCGGCTTCGTGGGCGAGGTCTGCGAGGGCGGCTTCGCAGAAGAGGTGATGCTACCGGCCGCGCGCCTTCTGAAGGCACCGGCCGGTCTCGCGCCCGAAATCGCGGCGATGAGCGAGCCGCTGGCCGTTGCCCTGCACGCGGCGCGACGGCTCGACCCCGCCCCCGGCGCGCCGGTCCTCGTGGTGGGTGGCGGCACCATCGGCGGCCTCACCGCCCTGCTCCTCGCGGAACAGGGCTTCGGCCCCATCCTGCTCGCGGAGCGCAACGCCGCCCGCGCGGCGCTGCTCGCCGAGGTGGTGGGCACCGTCACCGTCCCGCTCGAGGAGGCCGCGATCCGCGCGGCCTGTGGCGGTGCGGCGCCCCGCTTCTGCCTGGACGCCACCGGCTCGCTCGACGTGCTGCGCGTCCTGCTGCGCGCCACCGCCGCCGGGGGGCGCATCGCCCTCGTCGGCATCTTCCATGGCGAAGGTGCGCTCGACCCCAACCTCATCGTCGAGCGCGAACTCGATCTGCGCGGCTGCAGCGTCTATGGCGGCGAGCAGGCGGAGGCGCTCGCCTTGCTGGCGCGCCTGGCACCCAAGCTCGGCCGCCTCGCGGAAGCGCCGATCGGCCTGGCCGAGGTCCCTGCCGCCTATGAGCGCCTGCTGCGCGGCGACAGTTCGAAGCTCAAGACCCTCATCCGGCCGTAATGCGCATCGCGGTTCTCGCCGACGCACACGGCAATCTTCTGGCCCTTGAGGCAGTCCTCGCTGATCTAGGTACCCAGGCGCCGGATCTCGTCGTCAATCTTGGGGATCTCTGCACCGGCCCCTTCGATCCTGCGGGCAGCGCCGACAGGCAGATGGCGCTCGGCTGTCCCACCGTCCGGGGCAATCATGAGCGAGCCCTTCGGGATCGAACCGACACGAGCGCGTCCGTCGCCTTCGCGAGGCCCCGCCTGACGCCCGCGCATCTGGACTGGATCGGCGGATTGCCCGAGACGGTGACCCTTCTGGGCGGTGAGGCTTTCGCCTGTCACGGCAGCCCCGGCGGCGGCGACCTCGACTATTGCCTGGAAGATGTGAGCAGTGGACGAGCGATGCTGGATACCGAGGCTGCCATCCGCAACCGCCTTCAGGGCATCGGGGAAGCCAGTCTTGTCATGTGCGGCCATACCCACGTGCCGCGTGTCGTGCAGACCGGCAGTGTGACCATCGTCAATCCCGGCAGCATCGGCATGCCCGCTTACACGGACGACGGTCCGGTGCCCCACGCGATCGAAACCGGGGCGCCCCACGCTCGCTACGCCATCATCACGCGGCGCTCTGGCGGCGCCTGGAACGTCGATCTTCGTGCCGTTGCCTATGACTGGGATCGCGCGGCCCGGCAGGCTTTGGAGAACGGCAACCCGGTGGTCGCGCGCTCGACCGCGACGGGGCGCGTCTAGGTCGAACAGGGACCATCGCCCGCCATCCTCGCCAAGCGGCGCGCGATGGGCTGCTCGGCCGCAACACCACGCGTCGCACCCTGTCCATCGCCGCGATCCGCCCTATCTTGCGGAGCGACAACCCGCCCCGAGGACCCCATGCGCCTGCTTCTCGCCCTGCTGCTTCCCGGCGTCTCCTTCTTCTTCATCGGCCGCCCCTGGTCCGGCATCCTCTGCCTGATCCTGCATGCGACGATCATCGGCTGGATCCCGGCGGCGATCTGGGCGGTCTATGCCCTCAACCAGTGGGAAACCGACCGCAAGCTGCGCGAAGCCGGCTTCTTCGGCCGCTTTTGAGCGGCGGCCAACTTCGTTCAAAAAATCCGAGTTATAGAGTTCCCACGCGATAACGACTTCAGTATGCTCACCAAGTTGACCCTGACGCTCAGCAAAAAACGAGCGCGGGATTGGGAAACGTCTGAAGGTTCGCATGGATCCAAACAGGTTCATTGCGTCATGGGAGGAGTCTGCGCCGGCTGAGGCGACGCATCCCCGCCATGACCTGTCACCGGCGCGCAGCCATGCCAGCGCGCTTCGCTAAGCCCCGCCCCCGGCGCGGCATCGCCGGCGCCCTGCGGCTGCGCAAACGCTCGGCCTCCGCGCATGATCTGGTGATGCGCGGCCTTGGCCTCGCCATCGTCTCCGGGCAATATCCGGCGGGCTCGCTGCTGCCGAACAAGGACCAGCTCACCAAGCAGTTCAAGGTGTCGAACAGCACGCTGCGCGAAGCCATGCAGAAGCTGGTCGCCAAAGGCATGATCGTCGCCAAGACCAAGGTCGGCACCCGCGTGCTGGAGCCGCGGCACTGGAACATGTTCGATGCCGACATCCTGGACTGGCGCTTCGAATCCGGGGTCGACCGGCCCTTCCTCGCCCGCCTCTTCGAACTCCGCCAGACCTTCGAGCCGATGGCCGCCGCCCTGATGGCGACGCGGCATACGCCGGAGCAACTGGCCGAACTCTCCCAGCTCGCGCAGCGCATGCGCGCCGCCCATGGCGAGCGGGACGCTTTCGCCGATGCCGACCTCGCCTTCCACCTGCTCATCCTGCAGGCTTCGGACAACCCCTTCCTGCAGTCGATCGGCGCACTGATCCGCACTGCCCTCGCCGCCTCCTTCACCATGAGCGCGCCGGCCGGGGACCAGCAGCGGCTGACGAGTTCCGAGGCGGGGCACGAGGCGATCGTCCGCGCCATCGCAGACCGCGACCCCGACGGCGCCGCACGCGCCATGCTCTCCGTCATTCTGGACGGCTGGTCTTCCATCGGCGGGGAGAGCGAGGCGGTGCTCGCGCATATGACGCTGCGGGATTTCCGGCCCGAAGCGTGATCCGCCCGCGCGGCCGGCGGCACTGGTGCGCACCCGGCCGCGCCCTTATGGTCCTTCTGAACATTCGACGAAGGACCACGCCTGCCATGAAGCCTCTTTACGCAACCTTTGAGGTTCTGCCCGGCCATGAGGCCGAGATGGAGCGGATGATGGCGGAGTTGACCCAGGCGGTCCGTGCCGAGCCGGGCTGCCTGCGCTTCGTCGCCTATCGCCTCGCTGACCAGCCGCGGCGCTACCACGTCGACGAAATCTATGCGGACGAGGCCGCCTTCGCCGCCCATATCAACAGCCCGCATGCGCGCGCCTTCAACGCCGCGATTCGCGACATGGTGGTGGGCGGCGCCTCGGAGGTCGTGTTCCTGGCGGAAGCCGCCTGACCCCTCCAGGCGCCCGCCGAACGAACCGTTTAAATAACGTTCTCCCGGGTCGGGGAATCTTGTAGAAAGTCTTAATGTCTCTCAGCGCCCCGCCCGGCCACCCGGACTCCCGCTTCGAAGCACCCCGCATCCGGGAAATCGCCGATGCGCTGCCGGCGATGATCGCCTATTGGCGCCGGGACTTGATCTGCCTCCACGCCAACGAGAGCTATCTTCACTGGTTCGGACGCCGGCGGGACGAGGTGGTGGGCCACCATATCCGGGAGGTCATCGGGGAAATCCCCTTCACCCTCAACCAGCCCTTCATCGCAGGCGCCTTGCGGGGAGAGCCGCAGGCCTTCGAGCGGGAACTGCCACGCCCGAGCGGCGGCGTGGCCATGGCCACGGCCAACTACATTCCGGACGTGGACGAGACCGGCGCCGTGCTCGGCTTCTATGCGTTGGTCTCCGACATCAGCCATCTGCGCCGCACCGAGGAGCAGTTGCGCAAGAGCGAAGCGGAGCTTCGGGGACTCCTGCGCGACAGCCGCGAAGCCTCGGCCTGGCAGACCCTGGCCGAGCAGGTCGCGCATGTCGGCCATTGGCGCGTGAACCTGACGGACAACAGCGTGGTCTGGTCGGCCGAGGTTTTCCGTATCCACGGCCTGGACCCGGCGCATCACAGGCCCACCCTGGACAATGCACTCAGCCTCTATCACGCCGAAGACCGGCCCCGGATTGCATCGATCGTCACGGAGGCGACCGAGACCGGAACGCCCTTCGAGTTCGACGCCCGGATCATCCGGCGCGATGGCGACGTGCGCTACGTCCGCTCGCGCGGCATGGCGATGCGCGACGAGGATGGCCGCCCGCTGTCGCTGTTCGGCGTCTTCATCGACGTCACCGAGCAGATCGAAGCCGAACAGGCCCTGCGTCTCGTCAATCAGCGCTTGGAGACGATGGTCCATCGCGACGGCCTGACCGACCTCGCCAACCGCCGCCATTTCGACGCGGCGCTGGACCGCGCCTGGCAGGAAGCGGGCAACGGCGGAGCGCCGCTTTCCCTCGCCATGATCGACGTCGATTGCTTCAAGAGTTTCAACGATTGCTACGGGCATCAGGCGGGCGACGAATGCCTGGCGGCCGTGGCGCGCGCGATCGAGGGCAGTCTCGATGAGCCGCAGGCGCTGGCGGCGCGCTATGGCGGCGAGGAATTCGCCCTGCTGCTGCCGGGCGTAGACGAAGCGCGCGCGGCACAGATCGCGGAGCGGACGCGGGCCAGGGTGAAGGCGCTGGGCCTGCCGCATGAGGGGAACCCGCGCGCCGGCGGCGTAGTGTCGATCAGTCTCGGCCTCGGCACGGCGTGGCCGGCCCGCGGGGGTGCGCCAGCCGCCCTGCTGCGCGAGGCCGATTCCTACCTGTACGAAGCCAAGCGCCGCGGGCGTGACCGGATGATCGATCGCAGCCGCCTCGCCATCCCGGCGCGGCCAGAGGGGGACGAAGCGGCCCGGCTTGCCGCGGTCTCCCGCTACCGCGCGCGGGGGCTCACCGGCCGCGCCGGCCGGCTCGACCGCCTGGCCGCCACCGCGGCCCGTCTGCTCGGCACGCCGATCGCCCTCGTCACCCTCGTCGCAGAGGACACCCAGTTCATCCTCGGCAATCACGGGCTGGAGGGCACCAGCACGATCCCGCGGGATCAGGCCTTCTGCCCGCACACCATCCAGCATGACGCGCCGATGCTGGTGCAGGATGCCTGGCAAGATGGCCGCTTCGCCCAGAACCCGCTCGTCACCGGCGCGCCCGGCATCCGCTTCTACATGGGCGCGCCCATCACCAGCCTGCGCGACGGGCAGAAGCTCGGCGCCCTCTGCGTCATCGACCGGGCGGCCCATGATGGCGTCGATCCCAAGGCGCGGGAAATCCTGGAGGCGCTGGCCGCACTCGCCGCCGAGATGATCGAGGACGCGGTGGAGACCGAAGGGGTGGCGACTGCGGGCTAGTGCGGTTCAGATTTTGACGGAAACAGCCTTATCTTCGTCATCGCCGGGCTTGACCCGGCGATCCATGTCTGGGCGCCGCAACGCATGGATGCCCGGCTCAAGGCCGGGCATGACGAGTTTAAAAGCGATTCTATTAAAACCTAAACCGCTCTAATGGGATGCGTTCCGGGGCACCGCCCGTTCCGGCAGGGCCGCCGGGCGCGGGCCGCCCGCCATCCAGTCCAGCAGCTCCACGGTATGGATCACCGGCAGGCCGCCGCCCGAAAGCTGGGTGATGCAGCCGATATTGCCGGCGGCGACGAGATCGGGCGCACGCTCGGCCAAGGTCTCCAGCTTGCGGGCGCGCAGCCGGCCGGCAATCTCGGGCTGGACGATGTTGTAGGTGCCGGCCGAGCCGCAGCAGAGATGTGAATCGCGTGGCTCCACCACGGCGAAGCCCGCGGTCTTCAGCAGCGTCTTGGGCTCCGCTGTCACCTTTTGGCCGTGCTGCAGGCTGCAGGCCGCGTGGTAGGCGACGGTCAGCTCCGGCGCCGGGCGCGTCGGCGTGTAGCCGATCCGCACCAGATATTCGCTGATGTCGGCGGCCAGCGCCGAAACCGCCTCGGCGCGCGTCCGCCAGGGCTCGGGCTCGGCACGGAACATGAAGCCGTAATCCTTCACCGTCGTGCCGCAGCCCGAGGTGTTGACGAGGATGGCATCCAGCCCCTCGCCCTCGATCTCGCGGCTCCAGCCGGTGATCGCCGCGCGCGCCGCCGCCATCGCCGGGTCATGCTGGCCCATGTGATGCGTCAGCGCGCCGCAGCAGCCAACCTCGGGTGCGATCACCACCTCGATGCCGAGCCGGGTCAGCAGCCGCACCGTCGCCTCGTTGATCGCGGGGGACAGGACTTTCTGGGCGCAGCCGGTGAGCAGCGCGACGCGGCCGCGCCGGGTGCCTTCCGCCTTGTGGATCTGCGGCCGCTGCATCGGGCTTTCCGGCGGCAAGGCCTTCGGCGCGAGGGCCAGCATGGCGGCAACGCGCTTGCCGGTCATCGAGCCCTGCGGGATCAGCCCCGCGAAGGGCCGGCCCAGCGCCGCCCCGCGCAGGGCGAGCCGCAGCAGCCTCGGATTGGGCAGAACGCGGGCCAGCACGCCGCGCAGCAGCCGCTCGTGCCAGGGGCGCCGGTAGGTCTCCTCGATATAGCGCCGGGCATGATCCACGAGATGCATGTAGTTCACGCCCGAGGGGCAGGTCGTCATGCAGGACAGGCAGGAGAGGCAGCGGTCGACATGCCGCACCACCTCCTCCGTCGCCGGCCGGCCGCTCTCCAGCATGTCCTTGATCAGGTAGATGCGGCCGCGCGGGCTATCCAGCTCATCGCCCAGCAGCACGAAGGTCGGGCAGGTCGCGGTGCAGAAGCCACAATGCACGCAGGTGCGCAGCACCTGGTTGGAGGATGCCGTCTCCGGGTCGCGCAGCTGCTCGGCAGTGAAATTGGTCTGCATCGGAAAGCCTCAGAGCGCCGCGCGGAGACGGCCGGGATTGAGAATGCGCGCCGGGTCCATCGCCCGCTTCACCCGCTGGGAGAGCGCATCCAGCGCAGGCACCTCCGGCGGCACGACATCGGCCGAGAGACGCAGCGCCTCGGGTGCCCGCATCAGCGTCCAGCCGCCGCCGGCCCGGCCGACCGCCGCGGTGACGGCGTCATGCAGGGCGGCCGTGCCGGGACCGGCGAGCCACAGCCGGCCGCCGCCCCAATCGAGGAAGCCGCGCCCGCCGGCCTCCTCCACCGCCTGCAGAACCAGCGGCCCGCGCGACGGCCGGGTGGCGACGAGCCACAGCGCCTCGCCGGGCGCGACCGTAAGCGGCCGCACATCCCGCACGTGCGCCCATAGGCTGCGGCTTGTGGCTTCGTCCAGAAGCTCGCCTTGCGCCCGGGCTTCGAGATCGGTCGCCAGACGTTCCAACCGGTAGGTGACGCTGCTCGCGAAATCCTCGACGCGAATGAGCGTCGCGGGGCTCTCGCCAAGGCCGGGGATGGCGGCGACCGCCCAGGCCGGCAGCCAGGCTGCACCGGAAATGCCGAAGGGCGAGCCGAGGGCGGCGGCCAGGGCCGCAACGCCACCGGCGGCATCCAGCCCGCGCAGCAGCAGCGTGCCGCTCGATTCCGGCCGGGGCTGCACCTTCAGCGTCACCTCCGTCAGCACGCCGAGCGTGCCGTGGCTGCCTGCGATCAGCTTGCAGAGATCGAGGCCGGTGACGTTCTTCAGCACCCGCCCGCCGGAGCGGATGACCTCGCCACGGCCATTGACGGCGCGGATGCCCATCACGTGGTCCCGCATGGCGCCCCAGGCAACGCGGCGCGGGCCGCTGAGATTGGTCGCGACGGCACCGCCCAGCGTCTGCCCCGGCGGTGTGCCGAGCAGCGCCGAAAGATCCGGCGTCTCGGCCGTCAATTGCTGGTTTTCGGCAGCCAAGGCGGCCTCGATCTCGGCGAGCGGCGTGCCGGCGCGCGCGGCGAGGATCATCTCGCGCGGAGAATAGAGGGTGATCCCGCGATGGTTGCGGGTGGAGAGCGTCATCGCCGCCTGCACCGGCCGTAGCATGCCCTGCTTGCTGCCCAGGCCTTCGATCGCGAGCGGCGTCTTCTCCGCATGGGCACCGGCGACGCAGGCGGCGATCGCCTCTTCCGCCTCGGGCGCCGCGACGCCGCCAAGCTCCGCCGTCACGCTCATGCAGCCACCAGCGGGAAGACCTTGGAGGGGTTGAGCAGCCAATCCGGGTCGAAGGCGCTCTTGATCGCGCGCTGCTGGGCCAGCTCCGTCTGATTGAACTGGCGGTCCATCAGGTCCCGCTTCTCCACGCCCACGCCGTGCTCACCGGTCAGACAGCCGCCAACCTCGACACAGAGGCACAGGATGTCGGCGCCGAACTGCTCGGCCTTTCGGAAACTCTCCAGATCGTTCGCGTCGAACATGATCAGCGGATGCAGATTGCCGTCGCCGGCATGGAAGATGTTGGCGACCTTCAGCCCATAGCTGTCGCTCATCGCCTGGATGCGGGCCAGCACCTCCGGCAGGCGGCTGGTCGGGATCGTGCCGTCCATGCAGAGATAGTCGGGGCTGATGCGCCCGACGGCGCCGAAGGCCCCCTTCCGCCCCTTCCAGATGGCCGCACTCTCTTCGGCCGATTGCGAGACGCGGCAGCTGATCGGGTCGAACTCCGCGCAGATCGCGCGGATACGATCGAGCAGCTCGTCCTGCTCGGCGACCGAGCCTTCCACTTCGATGATGAGCAGCGCTTCCGCATCCAGCGGGTAGCCCGCGTGAGCGAAGGCCTCGCACGCATGAATTGCCGGCCGGTCCATGAATTCCAGCGCCACCGGCACGATGCCGGAGCCGATGATGCGGTCGACGCAGGCGCCGGCGATCTCGTTGGAGCGGAAGGCAGCCAGCATGGCGCGCTGGCCCTCGGCCTGGCGCAGAATGCGCACCGTGACTTCGGAGACCATGGCGAGCTGGCCTTCGCTGCCGGTCAGGATGCCGAGCCAGTCATAACCCGCGGCATCGAGATGGGGACCGCCGATGTCGATGATTTCGCCCTCGATCGTCACGATCTTCAGGCCGAGCAGGTTGTTGGCGGTGACGCCGTATTTCAGGCAATGCGCACCGCCCGAATTCATCGCGACATTGCCGCCGATCATGCAGGCGAGTTGGCTGGAGGGGTCGGGCGCGTAGAAGAAGCCGCGCTCCTCCATCGCCTTGCTGATGCCGAGATTGGTGACGCCAGCCTGGACCACGGCGAAGCGGTCGGCATAGTCGATCTCCAGGATGCGGTTCATGCGCATCATGCCGACGACGACGCCATCCGCGAGCGGCAGGGCGCCGCCCGACAGGCTGGTGCCGGCGCCGCGGGGAATGACGCGCACGCCCTCGGCATGCAGGTAGCGCAGCACGGCTGCGAGCTGCTCGGTGGTTTCGGGCAAGGCGACGGCGAGCGGCGGCTGGCGATAGGCGGTCAGCCCGTCCGTCTCATAGGGTTTGAGGCGCAGCGGCTCGGCGATGACGCCGCTTTCCGGCAGCAGCCGGCGCAGGCCGGCCACGATTTCCGCACGACGGGCAAGAATGTCGGGCTTCGGCTCCGGCTGGATGATCATGATGGGCGTGCCTCCCCCGCACGGCGGGAAATTGCGCCCGAAGCCCAGGGCTTGCAAGGCGGCACATTTGCGAATAACTCGCACTTGCAGAGTTCACCCGTCCGTGATCCCTTGACCGAGCGAGACCCGCGCCGATGGCTGCCGCCTATTCCGTCCGCCGCATCGCGCTGCACTGGCTGTCCGCCGGCGTCATTCTCTGGGCGACGGTCTCGGGCTTCCTCGCGGCCAGCCAGCCGCCCGGCAGCGCGTTGCGGGACGCGATCGACCTGATCAACCCGCAGCTGACGACGCTGTTCATTCCGTTCTTCGTCTGGCGCCTCGGACTCTTTCTCGCCCATTGGCCGCGCCCCAGGCGTGTGCCGCTCCCCGTCGCGCAGAAGGCGGCGCAGGCAGGGCATGCGCTGCTCTATGGCGCGATCACCTTGGTGCTGACGAGCGGTTATCTGATGATGCCGGTGCCTTGGCATTTGCTCGGCCTGGTGCCGATGCCGAGCCCGCTGCAGGGCACGCCCTGGCTCGGCCCGATGCACGGCCTGCATCGCCTATGCTGCATGGCGCTGGCGCTACTGGTGTGCGGTCATCTTGCCGCGGTCGCGGCGCATCACTGGGCGGGGGACCCGGTGCTCAGGCGCATGCGGCCCGCACGCGCCTGAGGCCATGCTGCGTCAACCTGCTGATCGGCCGTCAGAGGCTGTGCAGCACTGCATCGTGGCGCACCGGAATGTCGGTCGCGAATTTCTGCGCTTCCGCCTTCAGCGCCGCATAATCGGCATCCCCCGCCTTCTTCTCGGCTGCATCGGCGGCATTGGCGTAGTAGCGATGGGCGAAGGCCTTGTTATGCGCGGCATCGGTGATCAACTCGATGCGGCTCACCTTGGTATTGGCCTTGTACCAGGGCACCGCCTTGCTCTTGTAGAACTCGGCGAAGTGCTCGGTCTGGCCGGGCAAGAGATGGATTTCCGTGACGACGACGTGCATGGTTGCCTCCTTCAATGGGCATCGCTTCTTGCGGCTTCGCGTCCGACGGGACGCAGTCTAGGGACTTCGTTCGTTGCGAGTCAACAACAAGTCGCGACGGGCCGCGAGGCCCGAGCCTGGGCCTCGGGGTGACCGGTCACCCGCGCTAGCCAGTAGAGTTTGGCGCCGTCGATGCGCCCGTCGCGGAAGCGGATCTTCACGTGATGCGGCAGGCAGAACAGGCTTCCCTCCCCCGCCGTCGCGCGCGCCGTGGTGAGGGACCGAAGCGCCGCCGCCTCGGCCGGCGTCACCAGTGCCAAGTCGGCCAGCAGGCGCAGCACGGTCCCGATGCGTGCTGCGGCGGCCCGGCCGTCCCGCTGGAAGAGGTTGATCTCGATGGCGAAATCCCCCTGCGGCCGGTCGCCGATGTCGAGGTCGAGCATCAGGGAATTACCCAAGGCGATCAGATCGCCGAAGCGGGCGAGCGTGGCCTTGAAAGCGGTAGCCTCCCTCTTCAGGCCCGAGACGGCGAGCAGGGCCCCGAGATGCGCCGCATCGTCACAGCGCCAGCAGCTGCGCAGCGGCAACACCTCACCCGGCTCCGCCCGCGCCGCCATGTAGCCGATATGGCCGAGCAGCAGCGGCGCCGCGCGGAAGGCGGGACCGGCGCGTCCAAGCCAGGCGGCGAAGCGCGCGATCGCCGTCTGCAGATCGGGAAAGACCGCAGCAGTCTCGGCCAGCGGCTCCAGCGCGGCACCCGGCCGCAGCGCGATGAACAGCGAGGGGGCATCGAGGTCGGATGCCTCGGGCGCCAGATCGAATTCGAACCACATCATCAGGCAGTCCGCCCAGAGCGCGCCTTCGCCGGCCACAAGCTGCCGCTGCCAGGCCTGCAGCAGGGCGCCTGCTTCCTGCCAGACGCAGCCGGGCTGCACCCGTGCATGCGCGGCCCAGGCGGCCAGGGTGCCGTCGGCCGCGGTGATGCTGCTGACGATGTCGCAGCGTCGCGCCGCGAGGCCGAGATGGCATTCGAGAAACAGCCGGTTGGCGCGCGGAACGCCCGCGAGACGCCGCTGCCATGCTGGCCAGGCGTCGCGCCCGATCCAGGGCGTCAGATGCGGCTCCAGCGCGGCACCGAAGGCTTCGCCCGTCAAGACAGGCGCACCCGGCATGTCAGTGCCGGGGCGTCGCGTTGGGGAAATGCACCCAAAAGACCAGCACCACCTTCTCCCCCCGGCTGACCGGCAGGCCGGCATGCAGCTCGGTCGGCAGGAAGACCAGCACCCGGCCCGGCGCCGGCCGGCAGTGATAATCGAGCCCCGGAAAGGCCGTTTCGCCGCCGAGGAAATCGTCGTTCAGGTAGAGAATGACGGTGAAGGCCCGCTCGGCATTGCCGCGATGCGTATCCGTATGCGGCTTGAACTCCCCGCCCTCCGGATAGCGGATGATCTCGGCGCCGCCGATGTCCTGGAAGGACATGCCGAATTCGGTGGAGACGAAGCGGCAGACGGCGGCACTCACCTCGCTCAGCACCGCGCGCGTCACGGGTTTCGGCCGATCCGCGATGTCCCGCAGCCGGATCCGGCGCGCATTGCGCCGGTCGGGGTCGATCACGCCCAGGATGTCCGTCTGGCCCGAGGCCGTCTTGCGCGGCACGGCGATCTGCGCCTGGTCCCAGGGGTCATCCGCGCCGAATTCGGCGAGCACCGCCGCCGCCCGCGCCGCGGGCAGCAGATCCGCGACATAGGTGGAGGGCGCAACCTCGACGAAGGAGGCGCCCTCCGCGCCGCCCGGCCCGGGCGCGGGCATCGGCACCGCGCGCTGCTCAGCCTCGTTCATGACCTGGCCTCACTGGGAAGGACGCGACGCCGTGTCGCTTCAGTTGGTCCAGGTCGTCATCGTCTCGCCGTCCTCGTCCGCCAGCTCGTCGCAGCTCGCGATGTTGAGCTTGCCGAGCAGTTCGCCGCTGATGGCGATACCGTGGCTGGCCAGAAGATCGGACATGGCCTTGGCGAATTGCAGCCGCACGCGCGGAATGCGCGCGAGTTCCCGGCGAAGATCGCCGATCTGGTCGATCGGCTTCTGGTCGAGCGCCGGCAGATCCGTGGTCGTCAGATCGGTGATCATGAGCGTTTTCCCCTCTGTCGCATGAAGCTGTTCACGCCGCAGCTCTGCGCGAAGGGCCTGACGGCGGGCGCGATGCTGCTTGGACGGGGGAACCATAAGCGGCGGGGCAGCCTCCCGCAAGTCGTTTCTTTATCGATTTGATTGGTGGCCGCACGGCAGGAACGGCGACGCCCGGGGCGCCGCCGTACTCGCCAGGGGGCCGCTCAGTAGTGGTTGCCGAAGAGGAGGATCAGGATGAGGACGACGATGAGGAAGGTGCCGAGCCCGCCCATGCCGTAGCCGTAATGCGGCCGGTCCCGGTAGTAGCCGCGGCTATAGCCGTAGCCGCCGCCCCCGAGCACGAGAATGAGGAGGATGATGACGATCAAAAGCAGCATGAGGATTCTCCGATCGCAGGCCGCCTGGCGCGGCGGCCCTCTTGTCCGACACATGGCGTCGCAGAGGGCGGCGAGAAGAAGGTGAGGCTCCGCACGAAAAAGTGTGCGCAGTGCGGGATGTCCCGCCCGAAGCGCCGGGCGGCCCTTGGCAGCGCGTCCGCGCCGCGTCAGAACGGCATCGCAACACCCACACACCGCAGAAGAGGCACGGCGCGCCCATGGGGTCTTCCGAGAATGACCAGATCGCGGCAGGCGCTCTGCCACCCGCCCTGCCGGAGGCCATCGGCTGGCGTGTGACCGCCATTCTCGGCCTCACCTGCATCGGCGCCTTCATCGGCCAATTGGATGCGAGCATCGTGCAGCTCGCCTTGCCGCGCCTGGCCCGTGTGCTGCGCATCCGGCTGGAACTGGTGAGCTGGGTCTCCCTCGCCTATCTGCTGGCCTTCGCGGCCAGCCTGCCGCTCTTCGGCCGGCTGTGTCAGATCCACGGGCGGCGCGGCTTCTACATCCTCGGCTATGGGCTCTTCGCCGTTTCGAGCGCGCTCTGCGGCCTAGCCTCGGGCATCGGCTGGCTGACCGGTTTCCGCATTCTGCAGGGGATCGGGGGCGCCATGCTGGGGGCGAACAGCATCGCCATCCTCATCGCCACCGTCTCCGGCGCGCGACGGGCGCGGGCGATGGGGTATTTCGCCGCTGCACAGGCACTCGGCATCAGCCTCGGCCCCGTCGTCGGCGGCCTGCTGCTGCATGCCTTCGGCTGGCGCGCCGTCTTCTGGGTGACGGTGCCGGCAGGCCTTCTCGGCGCCGGCCTCGCGGCGCTGCTGCTCGACCGGGATGCGCCGCAGACACCCGGCCGTCGTATCGACTGGGCAGGCGTCGCGCTGCTCACCCCCGCCATCCTGCTCACCGTCCTCGCCTTGAACGAGGCGGCGCTCTGGGGCCTCGCCTCGCTGCGCTTCCTGGGCGCGATCGGCATTGCCCTCGGCCTTGTCCTTGTCTTCCTGCAGCAGGAGCGGCGCAGCGCCGCACCGCTGATCAATCCGGCGCTGCTCGGCCACCGCCGCTTCCTGCTCGGTGCCGGTGCCGTGGCGCTCGGCTACGCCCTGCTCTACGGGCTCTTCTTCGTCATGGCCTTCGCCCTGGTGCGCGGCTACCACGAGAACGAAGCCGCGGCCGGGCTGCGCATGGCCGTGGTCCCCGTCGCGATCAGCTTGGTGGCACCCTTCAGCGGCGGCTTTGCAGCCCATCGTGGCCCGCGCCTGACCGCCGCTTTCGCCATGATCCTCTGTGCCGCCGGGGTGATGCTGCTCGCGCTCACCGCCGATGCACGGCAGCTGACGGACCCGCAGGCCCTGGCCATGCTGGCGCTCTTCGGCGCCGGGCTCGGCCTGCACATCGCCCCCAGCAACCATGAGGCGATCGCCCTCGTGCCGCAGCCCCTCGCCAGCGAAGCGGGCTCGCTGCTAAACCTCGTGCGCATCCTCGGCACCAGCCTCGGCGTCGCCTCGGCGACCGCGACCCTCTCCTGGGCCGTCTCGGCCGTCACGCAGAAAGAAGACGGCCCCTTCCTCATCACCGGCCATCCGATCCTGTCGGCGACGGAGGCGAATTTCGCACTGCTGCTGGGCTTCGTGCTGCTCGCCCTGGTCGCCTCCTTCCTGCGCGATGCCGGGCGCCGGATCGGCGCGGCCTAACCGGCCTCGGCCTCCAGCCGGTGGTAGCCGCGCCAGCGGTAGATCGCGGCCGACAGCACCCAGGCGCCAGCGAAGATGGCGATGATGAGATAGCCGATGGTGCCGAACTGGTCGTTCAGCGCGCCGATCGCGGTCCAAAAGGGCCCTTGCAGCGCCAGCTGGTCCGCGACCAGGCCCAAGGTCTCGATCCCGCCGATGATGACGGCGACGAGCACCGAGACGAGCGTGATGGTCAGGTTGTAGTAGAGCTTGCGCAAGGGGCGGATGAAGGCCCAGCCATAGGCGCCGAGCATCAGGATGCCGTCCGTCGTATCCACCAGCGCCATGCCCGCGGTGAACAGCGCCGGGAAGACGAGGATGGACCAGATCGGCAGGCCCTGCCCCGCCTGAGCGGCGGAAATGCCGAGCAGGCCCACCTCCGTCGCCGTGTCGAAGCCGAGGCCGAAGAGCACGCCGAGCGGATACATATGCCAGCTCGTGCCGATCAGGCCGAAGAGCGGGCGGCACAGCCGGGCGATCAGCCCGCGGCCTGCCAGCAGCCCCTCGATCTCCGCCTCGTGCAGCGGTGCGCCGGCCTTCACCGCCCGGAACTGCCACCACAAGCGCCACAGGATGACACCGTTCATCGCCGCGATGGCGAGCAGGAAGGTGGTGGAGACCAGCGTGCCGACCAAGCCCCCCCAGGCATGGAAGGCCGCGATCCGGCCCTTGAAAGCGGTCGCCGTCGCGGCGATGGCGATGCTGGCCAGGACGACGATGGTGGAATGGCCGAGGGAGAAGAAAAAGCCGACGGAGACCGGGCGCTGCCCCTGCTGCATCAGCTTACGTGTCACATTGTCGATGGCGGCGATATGGTCGGCATCCACCGCATGGCGAAGCCCGAAGCTATAGGCCAGCAGCGCGGTGCCGAGCAGGACGGGATGGGTGCGGAATAGAAGGAGGGCGGCAGCCCAGGCCCCGAGGTTGGCGGCGATCAGCAAAAGGTAGAGACCGCCCGCGCGGCGTCGCGCGCCCTGCCCTTCACGGCCGCTGAGGACAGCGACGAGATTACGCACCATACCCTGCCCCATGCTCGGCCGATGGAGCATCCTAGTGGCCTGAAAAGACGGGTGTCCAGCACGCGGAGCCGGGTCCCGCGGCCTCAGCGGGAGGCCGCGCCCAGCACCTCGGCCAGCACCTCGGTCAATTGCAGCGGCGTATAGGGTTTTTCGAGAATGACGGTGAACAGCTCGGCGCGGCTGCGCGCCAGATGCGCCTGCGCGCCGCTGACCAGCACGATCGGCAGCGCCTTAAGCTCCGGGTCGCTACGGATGGTCTCGGCGAGTTCCACGCCCGTCATTAGCGGCATCATGTAGTCGGTGATCAGAATGTCCGGCCGGAGATCCCGCACCAGTTTCAAGGCGCCCCGGCCATGGGCCGCGGTGCGCACCTCATGCCCCGCGTCGCGCAGGAAATCCGCCATCATCTCGGCGATGAGGAACTCGTCCTCGGCTAGAACGATCATCGCCATGGTTCGGCGCTCTGGGCGAGAGTGTCCACCGTCGGCTCTCAGTCCAGCGTTCCGTGGGGACCGTCGACCTGGTCGAGGCCGATCGTCACGTCGCTGATCCGTAAGCCGCCGCTGCCGAAGACCACCTCATGCATCGCCGGCTGAACGGCACAGTCCCGCATCTTCAGCACGGAGAGCAGGCGCTTGTACTGATGGTCCACCGGGCGGGAACGCAGCAGCATGAGATTGTCGAGGATGCTCGAAATCTCGATGGTCGGTGCGAAGGGTTCGCTGCCGAACAGGCTGCGGATCTCCCAGGTCGCGACCGCAGTGACACCGAGGGACCGCAACTCGTTCGCGATGCTCGCCAAAAATTCGAGCAGGCGTTCGCGCTGAATGGCCGCCCGCTCGAAGGCGCCGAGGGAGTCGATGAACAGCCGCTTGACCTTCCGCCGATGCACGGCCTCCAGCAGTTCGTGGCCGAGCTGGTCCATCAGGTTTTCGCCGAGGGGGTGCCACAGGATTTCGAGCGCCTTGGAGTCGACGAGCCGGTCGAGGTTGAGGCCGAGCGCGCGGGATTTGAGCAGGAGACGCCCGGGCGTCTCATAGAAGCCGAAATGCAGGCCCGGGCACTCCTCGGACGCGCCCTGCAGGAAGCTCAGGCCGAAGGAGGTCTTGCCCGAGCCGGAGGGGCCGAGCAGCAGGGTGATCGATTGGAGCGGCAGGCCACCGCCGATGAGACGGTCCAGCCCCTCCACCCCGGAGGAGAGCGGCGGGCCATCCTCGGGCTCGGTCTTGCCCGTGGGCAGTGCATAGGCGGCCTCGATGCGCGGATAGACGGTCACGCCGTCGTCGGTGATTTCGAATTGGTGGCTGCCGCCGATGGAGGCGCTGCCGCGGGACTTGCGCACCTGCAGGGAGCGGATGAGGCGGGAGCCCGCGAGATCCGCCTGGAGATCGATCACCCCGTCCACCATCGTGTGCTCCGGGCTGTCGTCGGCGAGGCGGGTGCTGGTGAGGAAAAGCACGGTGCAGCCGACGAAGGCCGCCTGGTTCTGCACCGCGGCGACGAAGGTCTTCACGTCCAGATCCGTTTCGGCACGATCCCGCGCGTTGAGCAGCCCGTCGAACACGAGGAGGCTCGCATTCTGCCGCTTCGTCTCGTGGCGCAGAATGTCGACGACCGCCTGCAGGCCCTCGTCGCGCAAGGTCTGGAAGACGCTGACGTAGCGGATTCCGGACGAGAGCCGCTCCCGGTCGAAGAAGCCCAGCGTGCCCAGGCTCTGGAACAGCCGCTGGTGGGTTTCGGCCAGCAGCGTGACGTAGAGCACACGACCGCCGCGGGCGGCATGGGCGAAGGAGACCTGGTTGCAGAAGATCGTCTTGCCGGCACCGGGGCGGCCCTGAATGATGTAGGACGCGCCTTCCACGAAGCCGCCGTCGAGGATGCGGTCGAGGCCTGGCACGCCGGACTCAATTCTCAACAAACGTTCCGGCAACAGGCCTGCTCCTCGCTCGACGACGTGCGGTCGCGGCGGGACCCCGTCCCAGCGCATGGCCGCACCGCGACATTTATGCGGGAGCCTTCCTAAAGCCAAGCGACCGCAAGGTTTTTTCCGCAAACGAAAGCGCGATGACGGGCTGGGCCGCGGCCGCCGCCGATTGACGCCGCACCGGCGCTCTTGTCCTGTCCACGGTGAAGTCATTGCGCAGGAGCGTCATCAGCATGTCGGACGAGACGAAGACCTGGCGGGGCCAGTGCCATTGCGGCGCCGTCCGTTTCGAGGCCAGGCTGAGCGATGGGCTGGCCACCGCCCGGCGGTGCAACTGCTCCTATTGCCGGATGCGGGGCGCCGTCGTCGTGAGCGCCGAGACGGACGGCATCACGATCCTGCAAGGCGAAGATGCCCTCACCCGCTATCGTTTCAACACCGGCGCCGCGCAGCACTTCTTCTGCAAGCATTGCGGTATCTACACGCATCACCAGCGCCGCTCGAACCAGAACCAGTTCGGCGTCAACGTCGCTTGCCTGGACGGGCTGAGTCCCTTCGACTTTCTCGACCTTCCGGTGCATGACGGCATCAACCACCCGAACGACAATGGCGGCGTCTCCCGCCTTGCCGGCACGCTGCGTTTCATTCCGGCGGAAGGCTGAACCGTCCGGTCAGGGGGCTTCGGCCAGGATGAAGCGCCGGCTGGGCGTCATGTTGGTCGGGATGGCGGAATAGACGTCCTTCACCGCCTCGGCGATGGTGACGCCGCAGAACTGCGGCGTCGCCCACCGCCCCACGCGCTCGAAGAAGCGGTTCGAGCGCAGGACCAGCCGCAGGTCGCAGGGCGGCATGCAGAGGGCGATGTCCCGCCGCTCCACCCGGAACATGCTCGCGGCGAGCAGCCGGCCCACCTGGCCGGCGGAATAGGGCGTGCCATGGCCGAAGGGCGTGTGCTCGAAATAGGCCCACATGCCCCGGCGGTTCGGCGTCACGACGATGAGCTTCCCGTCGTCCTTCATCACCCGCCATACCTCGCGCAGCATGCGGCGGGCGTTCTCCGCGCCTTCCAGCCCGTGCACCAGCAGCACGCGGTCGAAGACGGGCCCCGGGAAGGGCAGCGCATCCTCTTCCGCCATGCAGGTGAGGTTGAGGCCGCCCACCGGCCAGCGCGCGGCGCCGAGCTGCGCCGGCGTCACGGCGATGGTGCGCTGCGCCTCCTCCCGCCAGCCGCGCAGGTAGGGCGGCGCATAGCCCAGGCCGAGGACGGCCTTGCCCGCCATGTCCGGCCAGAGAGCCGCAATCCGTTCGCGGATGAGGCGCGCCACGACCACGCCCTGCGCGGTCCCATAGAAATCGGCTGCAGCGTGAACGTCGAGTGCCATCGGCGCCAGCATACACGGAAGGACAAAGGCCCGCGATGCGGCTCTTTTGTCTCACGAAGGAGCATTCACCCTCCGGCGGGGCGATGCTAGGCTCGTCCGATGACACTCACTCCCATCCCCGTCCCGATGCTTTCCGACAACTATGCCTGGATCCTGCGCGACGACGCCTCCGGCGCCCTCGCCTTCGTCGATCCGGCGGCTTCGGAGGCCGCGATCGCCGCCGTCGCCCAGCTCGGCGGCACGCTCGATCTCATCCTGCTGACCCATCATCATGACGATCACATCGCCGGCGCCGAGGCGCTGCGCGCCCATACCGGCGCGCGCATCGTCGGCAACGCGGCCGATGCCCATCGGCTGCCGCGGCTCGACATCGCGGTGAACGAGGGCGACCACGTCACCTTCGCTGGCCATGCGGCGCAAGTGATCGACACGCCGGGCCACACGGTGGGCCACATCGCCTATTTCTTTGCGGATGGGCCGGTTCTCTTCTGCGGTGACACCATGTTCAGCCTCGGCTGCGGCCGCATGTTCGAGGGCACGCCCGAGCAGTTCTTCCAGAGCTTCCAGAAGATCGCCGCCCTGCCGGAAGAAACGCTGGTCTGCGCCGGGCACGAATATACGCAGTCCAATGCCCGCTTCGCGCTCTCTATCGACCCCGAGAACGCGCTGCTGCGGGATAAGGCGGCCGAGGTCGACCGTATGCGCGCAAACGGGCTGCAGACACTGCCCGTGCGCCTGGGGGACGAGCTGCCGGTGAACCCCTACCTCCTGGCGGCGGACGCCGCTTCCTTCGGCCGCATCCGCGCCATGAAGGACAATTTCAAGGGCTGAGCCCCCGACCGCGCCCCCGCCTGCCAGGAGCAGACCGACGATGAAACTCTTCTATTCCGCGACCAGCCCCTTCGTACGCAAGGTCCTGCTCTGCGCAGCGATCCGGGAGCTCGACGCCCGGATCGAGCGGGTGCCGACCGCCGCCTTCGATTCGCCGCCCGACTTGCTGGCAGCCAATCCGCTCTGCAAGGTCCCCTGCCTAGTCACCGATGACGGCGAAGCCCTCTTCGACAGCCCGGTGATCTGTGAATATCTCGACAGCCTCGGCGATGCGCCGCCGCTCTTTCCGGAGCACGGCGCACGCTGGCAGGCCCTGCGGCTGCAGGCGCTGGCCGACGGCATGATGGATGCCGGGGTTCTTGCCCGCGTCGAGAGCTTGCGGCCCGAAGAGCCGGCGCGCAGCGCCGCGATTGCCCGGCAGCTTGCCGCCGTCACCCGCTCGCTTGCCCTGCTGGAGACCCATCCGCCGGCAGAGGCGCATCTCGACATCGGCAGCGTCTCGGTGGTTTGCGCGCTCGCCTATCTCGACTTCCGCTTCGCGAGCCTCGACTGGCGGGCCGGCCATCCCCGCCTCGCACACTGGTTCAGCGCCTTTACGGCGACGCTGCCGGGATTTGCCGCGACCGAGCCGCCGGTCTGAGGCGATGGGGCTCGATCTGACCTGGCCGGGCCTCGAGGCCCAGGCGGTGATCGACGGTCTCGGCCTGCAGCCGCATCCCGAGGGCGGCTTCTACCGGGAGGTCTATCGCGACGGGGATCTCGAGCACCGGGGTGCCGCGACCGGCATCTATTTCCTGCTGCCGCAGGGCGTCGTCAGCCATTGGCACCGCGTGGACGCCGTCGAAGTCTGGCTGTGGCATGCCGGGGCCGGACTGTCCCTGGAAATGGCGGGGCCTGGGGAACGGGCAGCGGTCCATCTTCTCGGGCCCAAGCTCGATCGGGGGGAGGCGCTGCAGCGCAGCGTGCCCCAGGGCCACTGGCAGCGGGCTGAAAGCCTCGGCGCCTGGACCCTCGTCTCCTGCATCGTGGCGCCGGCCTTTCTCTTTTCCGGCTTCGAAATGGCTCCGCCGGGCTGGACCCCGCAGGGCGAGGCCCCTGCGGGCGACGCTCCTCCGGGCTGACACGGCCGCGCCGCGGTGCTGCCGCAAAGCGCCGGCAAGAGCGGCGCTGCGGTTTTCCCTCTGGAGCGCTTGCCCGTGCCCGGCATCATGCTATCCCCTGGCAGAATGATCACCGATTCGTCATCGGCCGCCGCCGTGAGCCCCGAACTCTCCATCGTCGTGCCCTGTTACAAGGAGCGGCCGAACGTCCGCCCGATGGTGGAGCGCGTCGCCGCCGCGCTGCCCGGCGTCGCTTGGGAAATCATCTTCGTCGATGACAACAGCCCGGACGGCACGGCCGAGGAGGCGCGCGGCATCGCGCGGCACGACCCACGGGTGCGCTGCATCCGCCGCATCGGCCGGCGCGGCCTCTCCTCCGCGGTGATCGAAGGCGCGCTCTCCTCCTCCGCCGATTTCGTCGCGGTGATGGACGGGGACCTGCAGCACGACCAGACGGTGCTGCCGACCATGCTGGCCTGCCTGCGCGAAGGCGCGGCAGACGTCGTCATCGGCAGCCGCCACGTCGATGGCGGCTCGTCCGAAGGCCTCTCCTCGGCCATGCGGCATCGTATCTCCAATGCCGGCATCGCCGTCGCGCAGTATTTTCTGCCGATGCGCATCGGTGATCCGATGAGCGGCTTCTTCATGATGCCGCGCGCCCGGTTCGAGGCAATCGCGCCACGCCTCTCCGGCCAGGGCTTCAAGATCCTGCTCGACCTCATCCTCTCAGCACCCGAGCGCCTGCGGGTGCAGGAAATCCCGTGCCAGTTCCACAAGCGCGAAGCCGGCGAGAGCAAGCTCGACGCGCTCGTCATGGTACAGTTCGGCGCCCTGCTGCTGGACAAGGCGCTGCGCGGCTACGTGCCCTTGCGCTTCGTGGCCTTCGCGCTGGTGGGTGCGCTCGGCATCGTGGTGAATCTCGCGGCGCTCTGGGCGGGCCAGGGCCTCGGCATGGGCTTCGTCGCCGCCGAGATCATCGCGACGATCCTCGCCATGCTCTTCAATTTCCAGCTCAACAACCGGCTGACCTATCGCACGCACCGGCTGCGCGGGCCGAAGCTGCTGCGCGGCCTCATCCTCTTCATGCTGGTCTGCGGCCTCGGCGCCATCGCCAATGTCGGCATCGCGACGGCGCTGTTCTCGCCCTTCCACGACAACGGCCTCGCCGCCGCGGCCGTGGGTGCCGCCGTCGGCGTGGTGTGGAACTACGCCGTCTCCTCCACCCTCGTCTGGCGCACCGTCTGAACCCCAGACGCGCGCAAGGGAGGGGTGGTGCGTCCCGCGGCGCTCCGGCATAGCGGCGCCATGCCGCACCCGCCCGCCGCCCGCGCAGAGTCCCGCGCCTTTCTTCTCGCCCTGATCGGCCTGACCGCGCTCCGCCTGGGGATGGCGGCGGTCGTGCCGGTGTCTCCGGACGAAGCCTATTACTGGGTATGGAGCCGGGCGCCGGCCTGGAGCTATTACGACCACTCCTTCATGGTCGCCGTCTGGGTGCGTATCGGCACCTGGTGCTTCGGTCCGACTCCGCTTGGCCTCCGCCTGCTCGGGCCTCTCTCCGCCTTCGGCGCCTCGCTCCTGATCCTCGATGCCGCGCGGCGCCTCGGCGCAGGGCGCGGCTATGCGGCAGCCCTCCTGCTCAACGCGACGCTCCTCCTCGGCGCGGGCAGCATTCTGATGACGCCGGACACGCCGCTGCTCTTCTTCTGGACGCTGACGCTCTGGGCCATGGCGCGGCTCGTCGCCGGCGGCTCCGGCTGGTGGTGGCTCGCGGCCGGGGTCGCGGCCGGCCTCGCCCTCGACAGCAAATACACCGGCGCCCTGCTGCTGGCCGGCGTCGGCCTCTGGTGCCTGCTGCTGCCCGCCGGCCGACGCCATCTGCGCGACCCCCGCGCCTGGGCCGGTCTCGCCCTCGCGTTGATCCTCTTCCTGCCGGTGATCCTGTGGAACGCCGACCATGCCTGGGTGAGCTTCATCAAGCAGGGTGGACGGACGGGCAATTTCCAGCCGAGCCGCGCGCTGCAATTCCTGGGCGAACTGATCGGCGGCCAGGCGGGCCTCGCCACCCCCATCATCTTCGCGCTCTGCGCCTGCGGCCTCTGGGTCGAGACGCGGCGCGTGATCCGCACGCGGGATCCGGTCGCCGGGCTCCTCGTCGCCTTCGGCCTGCTGCCCGCGCTCGTCTTCGTCCAGCACGCCCTCGGCGCCCGGGTGCAGGGCAACTGGCCCGAGATCCTCTATCCCGCCGGCGTCATCGCCGCCGCCCGGCTTCCCGCCTGCCGCCGCTGGCTGAAGCCCGGCCTCGTGCTTGGCTTCGCGCTCACCCTTCTCGTCTACGTCCAGGCGCTCGCGAGCCCCCTCCCGATGGGCGGGCCGAGCGACCCGACGATCCGCCTGCTCGGCGGCTGGCGGCAGCTCACCCAGGCGGTCGCGGCACGCGCAGAGGCGGCCGGTGCCCGCTTCGTCGCGGTGGACGAATACGGCCTCGGCTCGGAACTCGCGCTCCGATTGCCGCGGGGCCTACCGGTGATCAGCGACGAGCCGCGCTGGCTGGTCTTCGCCCTACCGCATCCCGAGACGAGCCTGCCACCGGGCACGCCCGGCCTCTTCCTGCGCACCACCCGACGGCAGGACGCGCCGGACACGCGGCCGTGGAGCCGGATGACCAAGCTCGGCACGCTCAATCGCGGCCGCGGCGCGCGTATCGGCGAGCGCTACGACCTCTACGCCGTCACCATCGGGCCGGACGGCCCACCCCTTCTCACCCGCCTGCCTTCCGGAGCCGCACCGTGATCCTGCCGACCCTCGACGATATCCACGCCGCCCAAGCCCGCACGCGGGGCCGCCTGCGCGAGACGCCGCTGCTGCGCAGCGCGGTGCTGGACCGTGCCGTGGGCGGCACCGTGCTGGTGAAGGCGGACAATCTGCAGCACACCGGCAGCTTCAAGCTGCGCGGCGCGATGAATGCCGTGCTCGCGCTGGCGGAAGCCGGGCATCGCGGCCCGGTCGTCGCCTTCTCCTCCGGCAATCACGCCCAGGCGGTGGCCTATGCCGCGGCGGCGGCCGGCCTGCAGGCGACCATCTTCATGCCGGCCGATGCGCCCGCCATCAAAACCCGCATGACCAAGAGCTGGGGCGCCCGCGTCGTGCCCTTCGACCGGCTGCGCGATGACCGGGAGGCGATGGCCCGCGACGAGGCCGCGCGAACCGGTGCTGCCATCATCCCGCCCTATGACAAGCTGGAGGTGATCGCGGGCCAGGGCACGGCCGGGCTCGAAATTGCGGAGGCTGCGGCCGCGATGGGGGTGACGCCCGATGCCGCCCTGGTGCCGGTCTCCGGCGGCGGCCTGCTCGCCGGCGTCACGCTCGCGCTGCAATCGCGCTTTCCGGGTGCCGCGACCTATGCGTTGGAGCCCGAGGGGCGCGACGACATGCGCCGCTCCCTCCTCTCCGGCGTGCGGGAGCGCAATGGCGAGGGCGGCTCGACGCTCTGCGACGGCCTGCTGTCGCCGAACCAGGGCGAGATCACCTTCGCGGTGAACAAGGATCGTGTCGCGGGCGGCGTGGTGGTGACGGACGAGGCCGTGCTGCGCGCCATGGCCTTTGCCTTCCTGCATCTGAAACTGGTGGTCGAACCTTCGGGCGCGGTCGGCCTGGCGGCGCTGCTGTCCGGCGCCTTCGACGGGCGCGACCGTACCACGGCGATCGTGCTCTCCGGCGGGAACGTCGACCCTGCAACCTTCGAGCGGGCTCTGGCCTATGCGGGAGAAGTGTGAGCGCGAGGGAAAACCTGGACAATTGGGACAATTGGGACAATATTGCGATCTTGTCTAGGGAGGTCGAGATGGGGAAGGCTGCGCGATCCCGGACACTTTTGACCGTGAGCCGTAAGCATGGTTCGGCCGTCAAAGACGTGAAAACCGGCAGCAGTAAAGCTCTGAAGCCCGCTAAAATCCTAGCCAAGAAGATCGTGTTGCCGCGTGCAGGCAAAAATGCCGCCACAATAGCCAAGAAAGCCGCCGCGGTGCCGGTCCTCGGCAAAATGGCTGTGAAGTCCCACCTGACGAAGTCGTCAAAGCTTCGGCTAGTCAGGGGAAAAACACTTGTCCCGGCAAGGCAGGGCATCAAGCCAGGCGGCGACTCACGCGATGGGGCCGGCTTGGGTGAACTGCTCCGCCTCGAAGAGGGACAACGGCAACTTGACGCCTATGGCACGCCGACGCCACTCGAAAGCTGGGCGGGTCCGGTCGCCGGCGCCGGCGACATTCAGCGCCTGCTGGGCGTCCCGCGGCAGACGCTGAGCAACTGGCGTCTCGCCAAGGCTGCGATCGGGTTGCTGAAGGGACAGCGCAATCTGGCCTATCCGCTCGATCAGTTCGTCGATGGTCGTCCGGTCGAAGGGCTGGCGCGCATCGTGGAGGTAGCCCCGAGCGCGCGCGCCGCGTGGCTTTGGTTGCGCCAGCCGCATGCAGCCTTGGGCGGCAAGACGCCGCTAAGTGTTCTGAAGCACGGTCAAGCCGGCACCGTCGCGTTGGTGGCTGAGCGGGATTTCCTCTGACCGATGCGGCTGGACCTCCGGGCGATCGAGCCGTTCACCCGGAGGTTTACCCCACGCTCCTTTCTTCGCGTTCTGCCCACCCCCCACAGCGGCACGCCGCTCGGCATGGGCTACGGAAAAACTCGCTTCGCCAGTGCAGATGACCGCTTCAAGTTGCTGTATCTTGGCGAGGATTTGGCGACATGCATCGCCGAAGCGATCATCCGCGACCGCTTCGAGGGTGCGACCCAGCGCGTGATGACGCGGGAGGAGCTATCGGGCTGGGCGGTCTGCGAGGTCTCCGCCCTTATGCCTCTCACGGTCTTGGACCTGCGCGGCGATGCCTGCTTCCGGCTGAACATATCAACCAACATTGCGTGCGGAAAAGCCCAGGAGGAGGCTCGCGTTCTAAGCAGCGCCGTTTACGAGAACACGACCCTCGATGGTATTCTCTACAAATCCCGTCTGCGCAAAACCCAGGACTGCATCGCGGTCTATGACCGCGCGGTCGAGGCCAGGCTAAAGGCATCAGCCGCCGTTCCGTTGGAAACCCTGGCAGCGCTGGTGCCTGCTTTGAAGACCCTTGGCCTGATTCTGATCTAGGCCCACGCCCTCAGTCAGGGAACGGCTCTCATCGTCCTAGCCCAATCAATGACGCCCTCGTTAAGCCGCGCGGCGGGCCGATGACGGTCGCGCAGCCTGGCAGGCGGGCTGCTGGTCGGCTTCCTCGATCTCGAACTGGCGGATGAGACCGGCCAGCGTCTCGGCCTCGCCCGCCAGGGCGTGGCTCGCAGCGGTTGTCTCTTCCACCATCGCGGCATTCTGCTGGGTCATGCGGTCCATCTGGTTCACCGCCGTATTGATCTCGGCGAGGCTCGACGCCTGCTCCCGCGCCGAGGCGGCGATGCCGAGGATCAGTTCGTTGAGGTGCGACACCTGCTCCGCGATGCGCGTCAGCGCCTCACCGGTCGCGCCGACGGCGCGGACGCCGTTCTCCACCTCGGTGTTCGAGGCAGCGATCAGCGCCTTGATCTCCCGCGCCGCATCGGCGGAGCGCTGGGCGAGTGCCCGCACCTCGGTCGCGACAACGGCGAAGCCGCGCCCCGCCTCCCCGGCCCGCGCCGCCTCCACCCCGGCATTGAGCGCCAGCAGATTGGTCTGGAAGGCAATCTCGTCGATCACGCCGAGGATGTTGCCGATCTGGCGGGAGGAGGATTCGATCCCCTCCATGGCGCGCACCGCATCGTCCACCACGGCGCCGGACCGCGCGGCATCCTTCTGCGCACGCTCCACACGGTCTCGCGCACCCTCCGCATTCTCCGAGGTCTGGCGCACCGTCTCGGTGATCTGGCCGAGAGCCGCCGCCGTCTGCTCCAGGCTCGCCGCCTGCTGCTCGGTCCGACGGGACAGGTCATCCGCCGCGCGGGTGATCTCGCCGGAGGCGCCGGAGACGGCGGCGGTGGTTTCGGTGATGGTGACCATGGTCTCCTGCAGCTTCTCCATGGTCTCGTTGAACTCGCGGCGCAGCGGCTCGAACTCGGCCGCAAACGGCTCCTCGATCCGGTAATGGAGGGCGCCGCTCGCCAGATGGTCCAGCCCCTTGGCGATGCCGGAGACCGCCTGGGTGCTGCGCGCCGTCGTCTCCTGCTGATGTGCGAGCTGCCGGTTGCGCTCCCCCTCCGCCTGCGCCCGCGCCTCGGCCGCCTCCTGCTCGAGCCGCTGCTTTTCCAGCCCGGCATCGCGGAACTGGGCGAGAGCCCGGGCGATGGCGCCGATCTCGTCGCGCCGATCGTCGCTTTCCGGCGTCACGTCGTAGTTCTGCATCGTCAGCGCCTGCATGATACCGATCTGCCGATTGAGCGGCCGCACCAGCCAGCGGCGGGAGCCGAGAATGGCGAGCAGGATCATGACGGCGAGGCCGCCGATGATGGCGATCCAGCTGACGATGATGGTGTGCGCGGCATGGCGCCCGGCCGCGGCCTGGATCGCCGCCGCCTCTTGCGCGATCGCGCTGCTCTCCGCCAGCACCGCCGTCTCCAACGCGCCAAAGCCCGGCTTGCAGTTCACGTTGTACATCATCTGCGCGAGCGAGAAGCCGCTCGCATCGGTCGCCTGCACGCCGGAGTCGATGGCCGGTTTGCAGGCGTGGGAGACGAGATCGTCGAGCTTGGCCTTCAGCGCGGTGATGGCGGCTGCCCGCTCCGGCAGGCGCGCGGCTGCCTCGTCGAAGAGAGCATTGGCCTTCGCGACATAATCCGGCACGGAGGCGGCGGCTGCCATTTTGGTCGGATAGTTCGGATCGGTGACCACGTCGAGCGTCGCAACCTCGACATGCAGGACCGCGTTGACGCTGCGGCTGATGGCATTGCGCGCCCCCACCGCCCCCGACAGAAGATTGCCGTAGAGCCCGTCCAGCGCCCGCATCTGCCCATTGGTGTAGACGGCGACGCCGATCACGAAGACGCCGAAGAGCGCGATCAGGCAGAGGATTTTTTTGACGACGGAAAGATTCTTGATCATGGCCCGCTCTCGCTCCGGGCGTGGCGGCAGACCACGCAACCGGGCCATTCTGTCGGCCGGGCCCTGACTATTTTGTGTACAAATCGTCTAAATTTACTGAATGTTCGTTGCGCAACAAACCTGACCGGCGCGGGCCGCCACCCCGCGCCGACGAAAAACCCCGGAAGGCGATGCGTCTTCCGGGGTCGTTTGCGTCACTCTTCCCAATTCTTGGGCTTGTGGAACTCCAGCGGCGGCAGGCGGAAGATCTTCACCCGCGCCCATTCGCGCATGTACTGGAAGCAGGCGTAGAGCATCGGGATCACGAAGATGCCGACGAAGCTTGCCGCGATCATTCCGAAGAAGACCGGCGTGCCCACCGAGCGGCGGCTGATCTGCGCCGCGCCCGTCGCCATCACCAGCGGCACCAGGCCGAGGATGAAGGCGAAGGAGGTCATCATCACGGCGCGGAACCGGAGCCGCGCGCCGGCGACGGCCGCGTCGCGGATCGGCACGCCCATCTCGCGCTGCTCCTTCGAGAACTCGACGATCAGAATGCCGTTTTTGGCGGCGAGCGCGATGAGCGTCACCAGGCCGATCTGGGCGTAGAGGTTGAGCGGCAGTTGCGTGACGGTGAGGCCGATGAAGGCGCCGAGACCCGCGACCACCACCGAGATCAGCACCGACATCGGGATGGTCCAGCTCTCGTAGAGCGCGACGAGGAAGAGGTAGGCGAAGAGCACGGCCAATGCCAGCACCACACCGGTCTGCCCGCCGGCCTGGATTTCCTGATAGGCGGTGCCCGTCCATTCGTAGCTGTAGCCGGCCGGCAGCACCTTGTTGGAAATCTCCTCCATCGCCGCCAGCGCCTGGCTGGAGGAGACCCCCGGCTGGGGCGAGCCGTCGATGGTGATGGAGCGGACGTTGTTGTAGCGGGTGATGACCTGCGGTCCGGTCACGATGTGCATCGAGGCCAGGCTGCGCAGCGGCACCATGGCACCGCTCGCGTTGCGGACGTAGATCTTCCAGATGTCGTCCGTGGTCGCGCGGTCGCCGGCCTCGGCCTGGATGTTCACCTGCCAGACGCGGCCGAACAGGTTGAACTGGTTGACGTAATAGCCGCCCATCGTCGCCTGCAGCGTCGTGAAGATGTCGCTGATGGAGACGCCGAGGGCTTCCGCCTTGTCACGGTCGATGTCGAGATAGATCGAGGGATTGCCCGCCGAGAAGGTGGAGAAGACGCGGGTCAGGCGCGGGTCCGTATTGGCGGCGACGAGCAGGCTGCCGAGGACGGACGCCATGTCCGCAGGGTCCTGCCCTTCGAGCGCGTCGAGCTGGTATTCGAAGCCGCCGCCGGTCGACAGGCCGATGATCGGCGGCAGGTTGAAGGGGAAGACGTTCGCCGACATGATCTGCTGCGACTCGCCGAACATCTGGCCGATCAGGGCCTGCACGCTGTTCGCCGCCCCCACGCGGTCGGCGAAGGGCTTGAGGCGCGCGACGACGAAGGCGCCGTTCGGCTCCGCCGCGCCGTCCAGGATCGAATAGCCGACGATCGAGATGGTATGCGCAACCTGCGGCATCGCCTTCAGCAGGCCGGCGACGCGGTCCACCACCTCCTGCGTGCGGTTGATCGAGGCGCCGTCCGGCAATTCCACCGCGGTGAAGAAGGCGCCCTGGTCTTCTTCGGGTAGGAAGCCGCCGGGCGTCTTTCCGGCGAGGAAGACGAGCCCGCCGCCGACGATGAGCAGCAGCGGCACCACCAGCACGGCGAAGCGCACCAGCCGGCTCACGGTATGCCCGTAGCCGTTGCGCACGCGGTCGATGCCGCGGCTGAGGCGCGAGAAGGGACCCTTGCTGGTCTCCTTGTTCTTCACCGGCCGCAGGAACAGCGCGCAAAGCGCGGGCGAGAGCGTCAGCGCGTTGGTCGCCGAAATCAGCATGGTGACGGAAATCGTCACCGCGAACTGCTTGAAGAGCTGGCCGGAGAGGCCGGGGATGAAGCCCACCGGCACGAAGACCGACAGCAGCACCAGCGAGATCGCGATGATCGGCCCGATGATCTGCCGCATGGCGAGCTTCGTCGCTGCCCGCGGGTCCATCTCGGGATGCTCCTCCATCACGCGCTCGACGTTCTCCACCACCACGATCGCGTCGTCGACGACGACGCCGATGGCGACGACGAGAGCGAGCAGCGAGATGGTATTGGCGGAGTAGCCGAGCGCCAGCATCACGGCGAAGGCGCCGATGAGGCTGACCGGCACGGCGATCGTCGGAATGATCGTCGCGCGGATATTGCCGCCGAGGAAGAGGAAGACGACGAGCACGACGAGGATGAAGGCCTCGACGATGGTGCGGATGACCTCGTGCACCGTCTCGTTCACGAAGTCCGAGGTGTCGTAGATGACCTGCGCCTTGAGCCCCGAGGGGAAGCGCTTGGACAGGCCGTCGATCGCGGCCTTCACCCGTTGCGAGGTCTCCACCGCATTGGCGCCGGGTTCGAGATAGATGCCGATGCCGAGCGCGGGCGCACCGTCCAGCTGGTCCTGCGTCGCCTGGCTTTCGGCGCCGAGGGCGATGCGCGCCACGTCCCGCACGCGCAGGATCGAGCCGTCGGAATTGGCGCGCAGGATGATGTCGCCGAACTGCTCCGGCGTCACCAGGCGGCCCTGGGTCTGGATGTTGAGCTGATACTGCTGCTCGTTGCCGATCGGCTTGGCGCCGATGGTGCCGACCGCCGCCTGCGTGTTCTGGGCCTGGATGGCGTTGATCACGTCCTGCGGCGACAGGCCGAGCTGGGTCAGGCGGTCCGTGTTCATCCAGATGCGCATCGAGTAGTTCTGCGCACCGAAGAGGAAGGCCTGGCCCACACCCGGCGTGCGGGACAGCACGTCGAGCACGTTGATGGTGATGTAGTTCGAGATGAAGAGCGGCGTCAGGCTCTTGTCCGGGCTCGAAAACAGCACGAACTGCAGCACGGCGGAGGATTTCTGCCGCAGCTGCACGCCTTCCGCCTGCACTTCCGGCGGCAGCTGGGACAGCGCGGAGGCCACCCGGTTCTGCACGTTGACGACGTCGATGTTCGGGTCGGTGCCGAGGGCAAAGCTGACGGTCAGGCTGTAGCTGCCGTCATTGCCACTGTAGGACCGCATGTAGATCATCTTGTCGGCGCCGACGATCTGCGCCTCCAAGGGCTGAGCGACGGTTGCCTCCACCACCGCCGCCGAGGCGCCGGGATAGCTGGTCGTGACCGAAACCTGCGGCGGCACGATGTCCGGGAACTGGGCGACCGGAATGCGCGTCAGCGCAATCAGGCCGGCCAGCGTGATCAGCACCGCGATGACGATGGCAAGCCGCGGGCGGTCGATGAAGATGGCGGAGAACATGCTAGGTCAGCCCTGCCTCAGCCGCCCGTCGCGTCGGACTGCGAAGGCGGCATCGTCGGTGCAGTATAGGGCACGGGCTTCACCGGGGCGCCGGGATGCACGCGCTGCACCCCGTCCGCCACCACCTGGTCGCCGGCCTGCAGGCCGTTCGCGATGACGGCGAGCAGCGGGTCGGGCGACTGGCCGAGGGTCACGTTGCGCCGCTCGGCGACGTTCTTCGCGTCCACCACATAGACGTAATAGCCCTGCTGGTCGGCGAGCACCGCCGGGCGCGGCACGGTCACGCTCTGCACCGGGTTAGCGGATTGCAGGATCACCGTCACGAAGCCGCCGTCGACCAGGGTGCGGTTGGCGCCGGAATCGGTCGGACCGCCATGCGCCGGATTGGGGATCGTCGCGCGCAGCTCGATCGTGTCGGTCGAGGCACTGACGCTGATGTCGGAGAAGTCGATCTTGCCGGTCTGGTCGTACATCTGGCCGTTGGGCAGCTTCACCTTGACCGTGAGCGCGCCGAGGCCGCCCTTCCCCGCATATTGCTGCTGCAGCTTCATGACCTCGACTTCGGAGACCGGGAAGGTGACGTATTCCGGGTCCTGGCTGACGACGGTCGCGAGCGCCGAATCCGTGAAGGCGACGGTATTGCCCGGATCGGTCGCGACGCCGATGCGCCCGTCGATCGGCGAGGTGATGGTGGTGTAGCCGAGGTTGATCTGCGCGGTCTTCAGCGCCGCTTCGGCGACCAGCAGCTGGCCCTGGCTCTGGCCGGCGCTGGCGACGTCGTTGTCGACGGTGGAGCGCTGGCCGGCCGGGGTGTTGAGCAGGGTTTGCGAGCGCGAGAGGTTCTGCTTGGCGTTTTTCAGCGCCGCTTCCGCCTCGATGAGCTGGCCCTGGGCCTGCAGCACCGCCGCCTGGTAGGGCGGCTGTTCGATGACGAAGAGCTGCTGGCCCTTCTTCACCTCGTCGCCTTCCTTGAAGTCCCGCTCCTCCAGGGTGCCGGTCACGCGGGCACGGATCGTGACCTTGCTGATCGCCTGGACGCGGCCGATGTACTGGCTCGTCAGATAGATGGGGGTGAGCGCCGCCTTGGTGACGCCGACGGCGGGCGGGCCACCCGGCCCCATCTGGGCGCGCGCCTGCGTGGAGGCGCCCGCGAGCAGGCCTGCGATCACCATCGCGGAATACCGAAGTCTCATCAGGTTATCCCTGGGCTGAAGCCGAAAGCGGCGGTCCGGGGGCCGCCATCCCGATCCCGCCTATCTACTCTGGACAGGCGATTACGGATCATTAAACCGATTTTGAAGCGTGGTGACCGGGCGGTCAACGGGGGCGCGTGCAACACTGGACGATGACAGCTATCTCGGCAACCGACGCCGCCGGTCATTGACGGCCCGGCTGGATGCGGGGAAAAGCCGCGCATCCAGCCGTGAAATGGCGGCTGAGCTTCGGTTTCGGCGTCAGAAAGGTGCGGTCCATGCAGCGGGTCTTTTCCGGAATCCAGCCCTCGGGCATTCCGACGCTCGGCAACTACCTGGGCGCGATCCGCAACTGGGTGGCGCTTCAGGATGGGCACGACTGCCTCTATTGCGTCGTCGATCTGCATGCCATCACCACCTGGCAGGACCCGGAGGTGCTGCGCCGGCAGACGCGGGAGATGGCGGCCACCATCATCGCCTGCGGCGTCGACCCCGAGCGGCACATCCTGTTCCACCAATCCGCCGTACCCGCCCATGCACGCCTTGCCTGGATCTTCAATTGCGTCGCCCGCATCGGCTGGCTGAACCGCATGACCCAGTTCAAGGACAAGGCGGGCAAGGACCGGGAAGCCGCCTCCGCCGGCCTCTACGTCTATCCGAACCTGATGGCGGCCGACATTCTCGCCTATCACGCGACGCGCGTGCCGGTGGGCGATGACCAGAAGCAGCATCTGGAGCTTGCGAACGACATCGCGCAGAAGTTCAACCACGATTACGCGGTGAGCTTCTTCCCGCAGATCCAGCCGATGATCATGCCGGAAGCCGCGCGCGTCATGTCCTTGCGCGACGGCACCAAGAAGATGTCGAAATCCGATCCCTCGGATCAGAGCCGCATTAACATGAGCGACGATGCCGAGACCATTGCCGCCAAGATCCGCCGCGCGCGCACCGATGCCGAGCCGCTGCCGGGCGAGGCCGCCGGGCTCGAAGGCCGGGCGGAAGCCCGCAACCTCGTCGGCATCTACGCCGCCCTCTCTGGCATGAGCCAGGAGGCGGTGCTGAGCCAGTTCGCGGGTCAAGGTTTCGCGACCTTCAAGAACGATCTCGCCGACCTGATGGTGGAGAAGCTCGGGCCGATCGCAGCCGGAACCCGGCGCCTGCTCGCCGATCCCGGCCATATCGACCGCATCCTCTTCAGCGGCGCCGCCCGCGCCGCCGCGATCGCCGATCCGATCGTCGCCGAAGCGGAACGACTGGTCGGATTTCTGCAACCCCCGGCAGTGTAAATCGCCGGCGAGATAAGGTATCCAGAGCGCATGGACGCGACCCCTGCCCCTTCCGCTTCCGCGCGCACGGCAAGCCTCACGCGCCGCACCTCCGAGACGGAGATCACCCTCCAACTCGACCTCGACGGCACCGGCCAGGTGCGGACGGAGACCGGCATCGGCTTCTTCGACCACATGCTGACGGCCCTCGGCCGCCACGCGATGTTCGATCTCGAGGTGACGGCGAAGGGCGATCTGCACGTGGACGATCACCATACGGTGGAAGACGTCGGCATCGTTCTCGGCCAGCTCATCCTGAAAGCGCTCGGCGAGAAGCGCGGCATCACCCGCTACGGTCAGGCGCTGGTGCCGATGGACGAGGCGCTTGTGGAATGCGCGATCGACCTCTCGGGCCGCGCCGCCCTCGGCTGGCAGGTTGCCTTCGCCACCCACAAGATCGGTACCTTCGACACCCAGCTGGTGGAGGAGTTCTTTCGCGCCCTCTCCGCCAACGGGCTCTTCAACCTGCATCTGATCGCCCGCGCCGGGCGGAATGACCATCACATTGCCGAAGCCTGCTTCAAGGCGACGGCGCGGGCGCTGCGCATGGCGGTCGGGCTCGATCCCCGCGCGGCCGGCGCCATCCCCTCCACCAAGGGGTCGCTGGCGGGATGAGGATCTACACCGCCCATCTCAGGCATGGGGAGATGCCCCGGCTAGTGCGCGAGGGCTTCTCTCTCGGCGCCTTCCTCTTCGGCCCCTTCTGGCTGCTGGCCCATCGCGCCTGGATCGCGGGTCTGATCGCACTGGTCGTGCTCGCAGCCCTCTGGGCCTTCGTCCTGCACTGGCCCGGTGCGACCCTGCCCGGCGTGCTGCTCGCCGCCTATGCGCTCCTGATGGGGCTGACCGGGCGGGATCTCTGCCGCTGGTCCCTCGCCCGGCGCGGCTTCTCTGAGACCTATGTGGTCGCCGCCCGCAATGCCGAGGCCGCCTTCGCCCGCCTGCTCGACCGCGACCCGACCCTCGCTGCGGAGGATCTCGTATGAAGATCGCGGTTGTCGACTACGGCAGCGGCAATCTCGCCTCCGCCTCCCGCGCCGCGGCGCTCGCCGCCGAACGCGCGGGCCTCGATGCGACGGTGCAGGTGACGAGCGACCCCGCGGACATTCGCGCGGCCAGCCGCATCGTGCTGCCGGGTCAAGGTGCCTTCGGGGACTGCATGGCCGGGCTCGAAGCGGTGCCTGGCCTGCGCGACGCACTCGAAGAGACGGTCGCCGCAGGCACGCCCTTCCTCGGCATCTGCGTCGGCATGCAGCTGATGGCCGAGCGTGGGCTGGAATACGGCGCGACCGAAGGACTGGGCTGGATCCGCGGCGAGATCACCCGCATCAACGCGCCCGGCCTGCGGCTGCCGCAGATGGGCTGGAACGGGCTCGACTTCACGCCCGGTTCACATGCTCTGTTGGAAGGTTTGCGTCCCGGCGATCATGTCTACTTCACCCATAGCTTCGCCTTGAGCAGCGGCCGGGAGGAGGAAATCCTGGCGACCACCGACTATGGCGGCCCCGTCGTCGCCGTGGTGGCGAAGGGCAACCGTGCCGGCATGCAGTTCCATCCCGAGAAAAGCCAGGAGGTCGGCCTCACCATCATGCAGAACTTCCTAACATGGGCGCCCTGATGGCGATCGCCGAAGGCCAGGCCGGCGGCGGCGAGAGCCTCGAGACCGACGAGGCGGCCCCACCGCTCCCGCGGCCTCAGCTCACGGTCGAGCGTATCACCGCCTTCACCGAGGAAGATCTGCTCGCGCTCTGCGAGGCGACGGACGCCGCCATCATCGACGGCGGCGGATTCGGCTGGCTGCAACCGCCTGGACGGCAGGTTCTGGAAAGCTATTTCAAAGGCTTGCTGCTCGTTCCTGAAAGAGAGCTTTATGTTGGGCGGGTGGACGGCATCATCGTCGGCTCCGCCCAGCTGGTACGCCCGCCGCGCAACAACGAAGCCCAGGCGATGGCGGCGACGGTGACCCAGGCCTATGTCGCGCCCTATGCCCGGCGCCTTGGCCTCGCCCGCATGATGGTGCAGCGGGTGGAGGAGCGGGCCCGCAACATGGGCTACCAGATCCTCAACCTCGACGTGCGCGAGACCCATCACGGCGCCATCGCCCTCTATGAGAGCCTCGGCTACATCCGCTGGGGCACGCATCCGGCCTATGCCCGCCTCGCCGGCCAGCTGGTCGCCGGCGCCTATTTCTACAAGCTGCTGCGGAAGAACTGAGCCACCCCATGCCCGCCCTCACCCTCTATCCGGCGATCGACCTCAAGGGCGGCGCCTGTGTGCGGCTGCGCCGTGGCGACATGGACCAGGCGACGGTCTATGGCGACGATCCCGGCGCGCAGGCCGCGGCCTGGATCGCGGCCGGCTGCAGCTGGCTGCACGTCGTCGATCTGGACGGCGCCTTTGCCGGTCGTTCCGTGAACGGCGCTGCGGTGCAGGCCATCCTGGCGAGTGCCCGGGCGCCCGGCGTGCCGGTGCAGCTCGGCGGCGGCATCCGCGAGATCGCCCAGATCGAAGCCTGGCTCGGGGACGGCGTGTCCCGCGTCATTCTCGGCTCGGTCGCTGCCAAGAACCCGGCACTGGTGCGCGAGGCCTGCCGCCTCTTTCCCGGGCGCATCGCCGTCGGCATCGACGCGCGGGACGGTTTCGTCGCGACAGAAGGCTGGGCCGAGACCTCGGCGCTGACCACCGCCGACCTCGCGCTGCGCTTCGAGGATGCGGGGGCGGCCGCCATCATCTTCACCGATATTGGGCGGGACGGGATGCTGGAGGGGCTGAACCTGGAGGCGACCGCCGCCCTCGCCCGCGCGGTGACGACGCCGGTCATCGCCTCGGGCGGGGTCGGCGCCCTCGCGCATCTCGAAGCGCTGCGCGCGACGGCCGAGGACACGCCCGGCATCACCGGCGTCATCGTCGGCCGCGCGCTCTATGACGGGCGTATCACCCCGGCTGAGGCGCTGCGCGCCCTCGCCTGAGGCGGGTGGCCGTTGAACGGTTAAGGGTTAAGTTTGATCACTTTGAAACTCGTCATGCACGGCCTTGAGCCGGGCATCCATGCGCTGAGGCGCCCAGACATGGATCGCCGGGTCAGGCCCGGCGATGACGGCAGAGAGGGTGCTTCAATTAAGACCTGACGCCCTAGATCGGCACCTGCTTGCTGTGGGAATCGTCCGGCGCGGGCGCGGCTTTCGGCGTCGGCAGGACGTCGCTGCCGCCATCGGGCGCTGCCTGCTTCCACAGATTCGGATTCCAATCCGCCTGATCGTCGTTGAGGTTGCGGTCGATGCTGTCGATCACCCGGCGGACAGATTTGGCGTTCACGCTGGCGATGGGCATCGCGATCTGCAGGAACAGATCGGTCTTGTCGTCGTCCTTGTGGAGCGAGAAAAACTCCGGCGCCTCGTCATTGTCCGCCAGCAGCTTCGCCATGGGCAGGCGGGCCAGCTCCTCGTCCGCGTAGCTGTACACCAGCGTGTAGACCCACATGTAGGTGTGGTCGCCCGAGAAGCTGAAATCGATCGTGTAGTCGTAGGTCGAGTGGATGACGATGTAGAAGTGCTGGCCCGAGGGCGAGGATTGCGTCGGGTAGCCCATCCCCTCCAGCAGCCGCCGATAGGGCTTGAGCGCCAGCTCTTCCTTGTTGTGGGGCGCCGGTGTTTGCGCCGATGCCATGGCACTGCCAGCCCCCCAGACGGCTAGGGCCAGAACCACCGTGCGGGCGAGTTGCGGCAAGGACGGCATGATGACGACTCACTTCCCCTGAGAATGACGAGACCTCACGAATGCGGGAGACGTGTGGCTGGCCCGGTATTCGTAAAGGTCGGCGGCCATCCTGGAGGTGCCACGCTCTCGTCTTCGTGATCATCAGCGAGGCGCGCTTTTCGGCGTGGCGGAGGGGCGACAGACGGCGCTCGAACCGTTACCAGAGCGCCGGACGCCGCGGGTGCAGCAGAGGATGGCGATGGCCGACGGGAACAAGATCAGCCTTTGGACCGATCAGCTCGCGGATGAGCCCCCGCGCCCGCCCCTCGCCTCCGACATCACCGCCGACGTCGCCATCATCGGCGCCGGCTATACCGGCCTCTGGACCGCCTATTACCTCAAGACCCGCGCGCCGTCGCTTCGCATCGTCGTGCTGGAAGCCGAGACCGTGGGCTTCGGCGCCTCCTCCCGCAACGGCGGCTGGGTCATCGGCGGATTGCTGGGTGAGGACCGGCTGATCGGCCGGCTGCCCGAACCCCGTCGTCGCGAAACCTGGTCCCTCGTCACCGCGATCCCTGACGAGGTCGCGCGGGTGACGGAGGCCGAAGGCATCGATTGCGACTTCCGGAAGGCCGGCATGCTCTATTGCGCCGCGCGCTATCCCGAGCAGGAAGTGCGGCTGCGCGCCTATCTCGACGAATTGCGGCATGAAGGGCTGACGGAGGATGATTTCCGCTGGCTCAACCGCGCCGAACTTGCAGCCCATGTCCGCATCGCGGGCGCCTATGGCGGCCTCTACTCCCCTCATTGCGCCACCATCCAGCCGGCCAAGCTGGTGCGCGGCCTCGCCCGCGTCGTGGAGCGGCTGGGTGTCATCATCCACGAGGGCAGCGCCGTCACCGCCTGGGCGCCGGGTTCGGTGCGAACGACGCAGGGCGCCGTCCGGGCCGAATGGGTCATCCCGGCGGTGGAAAGCTTCGCCGGCACCCTGCCGCCGCTCGGCCGCTATCAGCTTCCGGTCCACAGTCTCATCGTCGCGACCGAACCGCTGAGCGACGCGCTCTGGTCCGGCATCGGGCTCGACCGTGGCCAGGCCTTCGGCGAGTTCAGCCGCCAGGTCACCTACGGCCAGCGCAGCAAGGACAACCGGCTGGTCTTCGGGGCGCGTGGCGGCTACCGCTTCGGTGGCCGCATCCGCCGTGACTTCTCGCTGACGGCAGCGGAGACCGCGCTGCGCCGCCAGCTCTTCACCGACCTCTTTCCGCAGTTGAAGGACGTCCGCATCACCCATGCCTGGGGCGGCAATCTCGGCATGGGTCGGCGCTTCCAGGTGCATATGCTGGTCGACCGGCAGAACCGCATGGCGCTGGCCGGCGGCTATGGCGGCGAAGGGGTCGGCGCCACCAACCTCGCCGGCCGTACTCTCGCCGATCTCATCCTCGGGCGCGACAGTCTCGAAACCCGGCAGCCCTGGGTCATTCAGGATCAGCCCGTCACCCGCGCCCTCAAGGCCTGGGAGCCGGAGCCCTTCCGCTACCTCGCCTATGCCGCCATCGCCCGCAGTCTCGCAGCCGAGGATGCGGTGCTGGCCAATCCCCGCAGCCCGGCCTGGCGCCGGCGCCTTGCCCAGCAGGTTGCCGTGCGCATGGAAGCGCTGATGACCTGGAAGATCGGTTGACCTCCCTCACCGCGAAAGGACGCGCATGACCATCAGCCATATCAAGGCCGCCCTCACCGAGGCCTTGAGCGACCCGACCCCCGTGGGTTCGCCCATCGGCGAACCCGTGGCCCATATCCGTTACAAGGAATGGGAGCGGGACGACGCGGCGGAAACCGGCATCTGGGAATGCAGCCCGGGCCGCTGGAACCGCGCCGTGGCCGACCAGGAGTTCTGCCACTTCATCGCCGGCGCCGGCACCTTCACGCCCACCGGCGGAGATCCCATCCCCTTCAAGGCCGGTGACGCCTTCATGCTGTCTGCGAACACCTTCGGTGTCTGGGACATCACCGAGACGGTGCGGAAGACCTACGTCCTCATCAAGCGCTGAGGCCATCCACGAGCAGGGCCCGGGACGCCGCACGACGCGCGGGCCCGGTCTCGGCTGTCCAGACGACGGTACCGACCGTGCTGCAGGCGGGGCAGGCCGCATGCCAGGCCGCATGGTCCGTGCCGCATTCCGTGCAGTGCCAGCGGGGATCGGGTCCGGCCGATTGGGCGCGGCGCAGCGCCTCATGGGCCGCGAAGGTCGCAGCCTCGCCCCCGCCGGCCGCCGCATCCGCTTCCTCGATGTCGGCGAGCAGCACCCAGACACGCCGCTGGTCGAGCCCGGCATCGAGCGCCCGCTGCGCCAGGCGCCGCGCTTCCCCGGTGAGCTTCGCCGCGAGCGAGGCGCGCGCCTGGACGAGCGCGCTTTCGCCATGGCCGGGGGCGAAGCCCGCCAGCTTCTCGGCGCGCTTCACCCGGGCCAGCGCGTCTTCCTCAGGCTCCAGATAGAAGGCTGCGAGATCGGGATGCGGCGCGCGCGCCCAGGCGCGCTCCACCACCTGCTCGGCCTTGCGCCCGTCCCGCGCCGCGCGCAGCCGGCGCGCATAGGCGAGCACCGCGGGGCTCAGCGTCGGGTCGGCGTTATAGGCTTCCTTGGCGAGCCGCATCGCCTGCATGGGATCCTCGGTAGCCTCGGCCGCCGCCGTCGCCATCACCGCGCGCGGCGCATCGGGCCCGGCGAGCGCCAGAGCCTCGGCCCAGGCGCCGGTGCGGAGCGCGAGGCGGGCGCGTTCGCGCCGCAGCCACAGCGCGCCGGGATGGGCGAGTTCGGCGCGGCGTGCGAGATCGGCCGCCAGCGTCCAGTCCCCGGCGTCGATCGCCTGGCGCAACAGGCCGCGCAGGCCAAGGAAGGCGGCATCGGGGATCTCTGCGAGGCGGCGATACTCGGCCTCCATCTCCTCCGTGCGGCCAGCGAGACGCGCGGCCTCGGCCGAGACTAGCAGCGCCATCGGTGCCTCGGGCAGCAGGCGGCGGGCACGCGCGGCTTCGCGCCGTGCAGCCTTGGCGTCTCCGGCGGCAAGTGCCGAGAAGGCGCGCGTCACCGCGAACTCACCCTGGCGGAGCTGGCGCTGGTGCCGGCCGCGGCCGAAGCGACCGGGCGCCGAGACCAGCAGCGCGAGCAGCCTCGTCACCCCATAAAGCAGCAAGAACAGAAGGATGAGCGCCAGAACCACGATGGGGAGTGAGGCCTGGAAAGTATAAGGGCCGACGGAGGCCGTGACGTCGCCCGGGATGGCGCCGATGCCATAGGCGATGCCGACGAGAATGACGGCGAGGAGAAGGAAGCCGAGAACCCGCCGCATCAGTGGGCCGCCATCTCAGCCAGCGCCTGGCGCGCGGCGGTAAGCGCCTTGGCCTGGTCCATCCAGGGTGCCATGGCCTGTGACGCCGGCCCCTGCAGAGTGCCGAGCACGGTGACGGCGCCCGAGAGGTCTCCGGCATCGAGCAGGCGGCGCGCATGCGCCAGGATGCCGCTCGTCTGATCGCCCACGATCACGCGGTCCCCCTCGCGCAGCGTCACCAGGTTCTGCACGCGCTGCCAGGCGCCAGCCCAGAAGCCGCGCTTGGCCTCGGCCGGGCCCCCTGCCTTCTCGGCAGCGCGGGCTGCGGCGGGATAGTCGAGCCGGAGCTGCGCCTCGGTCGGCGGCGCCGTGGTGGCGAAGGCGGCGAGCGCCGGGGGCGCATCGGCAAGGCTGCCGAGCGGTTTGCCGGCCGCCAGCGCATCTTCGGCACGCAGAACCGCGGCCAGCCGGTCCGACTGCGCGCTGAGCGACGGCAGGCTCTCGGTCTGCTGGGCGAGGCTCTTCGTGCGGTCGGAGAGGTCGCCGAGCTGCTGTTGCAGCGCCGTCAGCGTCTGGCGGAGCGACTGGCTGTCGCCCGCTTCCCGCTGCGCCAGGCTGTCGACGCGGCCGGACAGCGTCTCCAGGCTCTGGGCCGCGGGCGTCGCGGAAGCGGCGGATTGCTGAAGCTGCGCGATCTGGTCCTTGAGGCGGGCGATGTCGCCTGACACGTCCGGCGCGGGGGCCGGTGGCGCGGGCTGCGGCGCAGCGCTCCCGCTCTGGCTGCCGGATGCAGGAAGGGCCGCGATCTGCTGGCGCAGCTGGGCCACGTCCTGACGCTCGCGTTGGTCGAGGCTCGCGAGGGAGGATTGCAGGTTCGAGACCTGCCCGCGAAGCGCCGCGACCACGCCGCTCTGATCGGGCGGGATGGGCGGCATCTCCGGCGCCGGCACCGGCCGCGTCCAAAGATAGGCGACGCAGCCGCCGAGAATGACGAATCCGGCGAGCGTCAGCAGCGGGGTCACGCGGTTCGGCTCGGCCGATGGCCGTGCGGACGGGGGGGCCCCGTTCGCGCGCGGTGCCTGTGGCGGGACGCTGCTCGCGCCAGGCTTGGCCGTCTCCGGCGCCGCCGAGACCTTCGGCGCGGCGGCGGGCCGGGGCTCGCCGGGGGAGACGCGGTCGGGGGTTGGCGTCACGTCTGACTTGGGCTCTGGGGTCTGTTCGGGCGCGTCAGTCATTCAATAGGGCCAATACCGCTTTCTCGTTGGGTTCCATTGCCACATGGATGCGTGCCCAGGGCAAGTCCTGAGCGGCATCCGCGACGGGCGCGCTGATCACGCCGAGGTTGAGACGGGCGACGCTTTCCGCCAGCCCGACGGCCCGGACGAGCCTGTTCAGACAAAGTGCGGTCTCCCGCGAGAAGAGCAAGACCCAGCCCTCGCTCTCCGCCCGTAGCATCGCTTCGGCCGCCGCCGGCAGGCGCGTGACCGAATGCGCCGCATACACCTCTTCGCGGAGAACTTCAAAACCAAAGGCTTGCAGGATCGTCTTCAAGCGATCTCCTTGATTCAGGCCGGTCGCCAGCAGCAGGGGCGCGCCCTCGCGCGGCAGGCGCTCGATGATCAGCCGGGCCAGATCCTCGGCCCGGCCCCGCGCACTCTCGACGCGGCGGAAGCCCGCGGCCCGCGCTTCCGCGGCCGTCGCATCGCCTACGGCATAGAGCGGCAGGTCGTGATAGAGCGCCGGCAGCGCCGGTATCGCCTGGCGGCTCGCCACCAGCACGCCACGCAGCCGCTCGGGCGCAGGCAGCGCACGGGCGAAGGTCTGGACCGTGAGCAGCGGCGCCAGGATCGGCGTGAAGCCCCGCGCCGTCAGGCGCCGGGCGGTCTCGGCGCCGCCGGGCGGCGGCCGGGTCACGAGGACGGGCAAGGAAGGAGAGCCGGGCGGCATCGCCGTCCGCCCGCTCAGTCGAGGAAGATGTCGGCGGGGGCGCGGCCGCGCAGCTCGTCACCCAGCGTCCGGCCGAGGCGCTCGGCCTCGCGCGGGCTGCCGCTGATCTCGGATCGGAGGAGGAAGGAGCCGTCTTCCCGCGCGACGAGCCCGGTCAGGTGCAGCGCACCCTCGACGATCCGCGCATAGCCGCCGATCGGCGTGCGGCAGGAGCCGTCGAGGGCGGCCAGCAGACCACGCTCGGCGGAGGAGACGGCACGCGCCTCTGGGTCCTCGATCCCGCCCAGGAGTTCGCGCAGCTCGATGTCGTCCGCGCGCACCGTGACGCCGACGATACCCTGGCCGGCCGCCGGCACCATGATCTCCGGCGAGATCACGACCGAGGCTTCGGCCGCGAGGCCCAGGCGCCGGAGGCCGGCAAGCGCCAGCAGGCTCGCCGCGAACTCGCCCGACTTCACGCGGGAGAGGCGGGTCTGCACGTTGCCGCGGATGATGCGCACGGTGAGGTCGGGCCGCGCATGGAGCAGCTGCGCCTGCCGGCGGACGGAGGCCGAGCCGACCAGAGCGCCGGTGGGAAGGCAGGCAAAGGGATCGGCCGCATCTCCGGGCGCGATCCCCTCGCCCAAAATCAACACGTCCCGCGCATCCTCGCGCTTGAGGGTGCAGGCGAGCACGATGCCGGGCGGCAGCTCGGTCTCGAGATCCTTCAGGCTATGGACCGCGAAATCGATCCGTCCATCCGCCAGTGCTTCGTGGATTTCTTTTGCAAACAGGCCCTTGCCGCCCACTTCTGCGAGCGGCCTGTCGAGGATGCGGTCCCCCGTCGTGGTGATGATGTGCTCTTCGAAGACGTTCATGGAATCCAGCACGGGGCAGAAGCGGCTGAGCTGCGCCTGGAAGGCGCGCGTCTGCGCCAGCGCCAGCGGAGACCCGCGTGTACCGACACGCAGGGGCAGCGTGCGGCGATGGGGTTTTACGCGCAGCTCATGCGATACAACGTCTGGAGACCTCATCGGCGCGTGTTAATGCCAGACATCAGTGAAGAAAAGACTTTTGCCCTGCGCGACGGCCTTGACTGGAGCGAGGACAGCGCAGGCCCCGTCCTTGCCATCGAATCCTCCTGCGACGAGACGGCGGCCGCCATCCTGGCGCCAGACGGCGCGGTGCTGGCGGAGACGGTGCTGAGCCAGTTCGCGGAGCACGCACCCTTCGGCGGCGTGGTGCCAGAAATCGCGGCGCGCGCCCATCTCGTCCATCTGCCCGGCATGGTGCAGCGCCTGCTGGAGCAGACCGGCCTCGCGCCGCAGGACCTCGGCGCCGTCGCCGCCACCACCGGCCCCGGCCTCATCGGCGGGCTGCTGGTGGGTGCGGGCTTCGGCAAGGGGCTGGCGCTCGCGGCCGGCCGGCCCTTCATCGCCGTGAACCATCTCGAAGGCCACGCATTGACGGCCCGCCTGCCCGGCCTCGTGCCCGGCGGCGCGCCCTTTCCTTATCTGCTGCTGCTGCTCTCCGGCGGTCATTGCCAATGCGTGGCGGTGGAGGGCGTCGGCCGCTACCGGCGGCTCGGCGGGACGATCGACGATGCCGTGGGCGAAGCCTTCGACAAGGTCGCGAAGCTGCTCGGCCTGCCGATTCCGGGCGGCCCGGCGCTGGAACGGCTGGCGGCGCGCGGTGATGCCGGGCGCCTTCCCCTACCCCGGCCGCTGCTCGGCCGCCCGGGCTGCGACTTCTCCTTCTCCGGCCTGAAGACGGCGGTCGCTCAGGCGGTCGCGGCCCTGCCGCCCGGCCCGATCGAGGAAGGCATGGCGGCGGACATCGCGGCTGCCTTCCAGGCAGCGGTGGTGGCGGTGCTGGCGGACCGTGCCGCGCATGCGCTGGATGCGATGCCGGAGGCGCGGCTGATGGTGGTGGCGGGCGGCGTCGCCGCCAATGCGGCGATCCGCACGGCTTTGACCGAGGTGGCGCAGCAGCGCGGCCTGCCGCTCGCGGCACCGCCGCTGCGCTATTGCGGAGACAACGCTGTGATGATCGGCTGGGCGGCGCTGGAGCGGCTGCGGGCGGGCTGCGCGGTCTCGGGACGAGACCTGCGGCCGCAGCCGCGCTGGCCACTCGCAGCGTTGACCGGTCCCGCCGCGCCGCCCGCCCCTTGACCCGCGGCCTCATCCCGAAAACGTGACCGCGCGCCGCCCCTTCCAAAGGGGAAAGATTGCGCGATTGTAATTCATCTGTGCTTAAATCTCAGTCGCTTAGCGTCCGTGACTTGGTCACGGGCGTGATCGCGTTCCCGTCCTGCGTCTCGCTCACGTTTCGATCACAGGTGATGTCCGGCCATGGCTACGGTCCTCTCTCTGCGCGCCTCCCTCCGCACGGCCGGGCTCGGTCTCACGCTGCTGAGTGTGCTGCCGCTCGCCGCCTGTGACGGTGCGGGCGACACGGTCAATGTCGGCAGCGTCGCGGGGCTTGAGGATAGCGTGTTCGGCACGCGCAACGTCAGCGCCATGCCGAACATTCCACCCCCGCCGGCACCTGCCGCGCCGACCCCGGGCGCGGTGCCGATCTCGCCCGTTCTCGTCGGCGGCAGCCCGCAGGCGATGCTCGCCGCCAATCTCCACAAGGCCGGCTATACGCCCGCCGAACAGGCCGGCCCCGCGGCGCTCACCCCCGGCCTGCTCTCGGCCGAGACTGCCGTGATCAGCAGCGCGCTCGCCGCCGAAGTGCCCCATCCCATCCAGCTGAGCGCGGAGCGGCAGGCGCTGCTCGTGGCCCTCGCCCGCAGGATGGCGGCCGATGACCACTTCACCATCCGTCAGCCCCAGCTCGTGCTCATCGTTGACCGCTCCCCGCACGGGCAGACGCTCTCCATCACCCTGGCGCAGCCGGACGGCCCCTGGAATATCCTCGGCACCCGTGCCGTCTCCACCGGCAAACCCGGCCGAAAGGAGCATTTCAAGACGCCGGTCGGCGTGCTGCTGAACGACGGTGCCGAACTCGGCTATCGCGCCCAGGGCACCTACAACGAGAATCACATCCGCGGGCTCGGCGTGAAGGGCATGCGGGTGTGGGATTTCGGCTGGCAGACGAGCGAGGACTGGCGGACACCGGGGGCCACAATGCAGGTGCGGGTCGAGATGCACGCGACCGATCCGGCCGTGCTGGCGCAGCGGCTCGGCCGCGCCGATTCCGAGGGCTGCATCCGGATTCCGGGACCGCTCAATGTCTTCCTCGACCGCCACGGCATCATCGATGCGGATATCGAGCGGCTGGCTGTTCAGGATGCGGGCTACCGCGCCCTGCTCTCCCGTGACTTGCAGCCGACACCGCTGGCGGGGGATGCCGTCATCGTCGTCGACAGTTCGGAGCCCAACGCGAAGCCCTACCCACCGGTGACGGTCGCCCTCAGCGGCTAGGGTCTGTCAGCTTCCGTCTCAACTGCCCACCCATCACCGTCATGCCTGTGCAAGCGGGTCTCTTTTGGCGATGGTGCGCCATCTCCCCGGGCGGGGATGCTGTGGCGGACAAGAAGATGCCCGCCTGCGTGGGCATGACGAGACAAACGGGTTCAATCAAAACCTGAACCGCTCTGGACCCGTAGGTCAGCTCCCATGGCGCAGCGTGAGACGCGCAAGTTCCGCGCGCACCAGCCGCTCCACCATGTCCGCGAGATGCGCGTCCAGCCAGGATTTCAGCATGGGGCGCAGTTCGCTGCGCACGACCTCTTCCAAGCTGGGGCCGCCACCGGCGCCCGTCTGCACGAAGGCCTCCCGCTCCGCCTGCAACTGGCGCAGCATCGCTTCGACCGATGCGGTGGCTGCAGCCGCTGCGGCCGGCGCCAGAAGCGCTTCCAGAGCCTGGGCATCGAGTGGCGGCAGCGCCGCCTTCTCTCCGGCGTCCTTGCCCTCGGCCTCTTCGCTCTGCGCCGAATGGACCATCGACACGGGCTCGTCGATGGGCGCCGAAAGCGGCGCCGGTTCCGGCGTCACCTCCAGCGTCTCGAGAAAGACCGCATCGACCGGCACGCCCGGGCCGGGGGACGGCGCGCCGGGCATGAGCTCTGCTGCTGCGGGCGGCATCGGTTCGGCCTCCACGGCGGGGGCCGTCACCGGCTCCGGCTCACGGATCGCCATGCTTTCGTCGAGCAGGATGACCTGCGCCGGGCCGCCGCTCTCCTCCTCGTGCTGGAGGGGCTGCGCCGCGGGCGCCCCTTCCTTCAGCCTTGCCTGCTCATCCAGCATGATGCGCCGGATCGAGGCGAGGATGTCGTCCATCGACGGTTCCTGATCGTCCGGTTTCGTCGTCATCTCTGGACTCCCGGCTGCGCGCCGTCGCTCACTGGTTGCGGTTGCTCAGATTGTCGACAGGGCTGCCATTGTCGTCACCCACCGAATTCGCGGTCGGATCGCCCGTGCCGAACCAGGCATTCTTCACCGCATCGTAATAGGCGTTGTCGTCGTACAGCGGGACGTTGAGGCCGATGTCGCGCGCGGTGAAGCGGCCCATGGCGCCGGCCACGTTGTAGGAGGCGATCACCAGGTTGGCGAGGTTCTGCACCAGAGTCACCTGGGATTGCAGCAGCAGCTGCTGGGCGTTCAGCACGTCGAGCGTGGTGCGGCTGCCGACAATGGCCTCGCGCTCGGTGCCATCCAGGGCGATCTGGTTGGCGGCGATCTCGGCGCGGGTGCTGCTGATGGTGGCGCGGGTCGCCACCAGCGTTTCCCAATACTGCTCCGCATTCTGAATGGCCGTGCGGCGCTGCAGCTCGACCTGCTGACGGGCATATTCGCGCTGCTGCACCGCCTGGCGAATGGCCGCATATTCCGCGCCGCCCTGATAGATGGGCACAGTCAGGCTCAGCACCGCCTCGGCGCCGTTCGAGGTGTAGTTCGCCTGGCTCTGGTTGATCTGCTTATAGAGCTGACCCTGCAGCGAGAGCTGCGGCATCAGCTTGCTCCAAGCGACGTTCACGTTGTCGGCGGCGGCGGCCTGGTTGAACTGGGCTTGGACCACGGCCGGGTTGTTGGCCGCCGCGATGGCGGACACGGCCGCCTTGTTGTCCGCCGGGATCTTCAGCGGCTGCGGCGGGGTGAGGTGCTTTGGCTGCAAGCCGACGACCGCCACGAACTGGGCTTCCGCCGTCTTCAGATTGCCTTTTGCGGTCTGCACATCGGCTTCGGCACCGGCCAGCGCGCTTTCGCTCTGTGCCACGTCCGTGCGGGTGATTTCGCCGACCGAGAAGCGGTCCTGCGTCGCCTTCAGCTGTTCCTTGAGGACGTTGGCGTTGTTGATGGCGAGCGCCAGGAGCTGCTGATCCTCGATCACCGTGACATAGGCCTGCACGACGCTTTGGAAGACCTGCTGCTCGATGTTGATGAGATTGGCGCGCTCGGCCTTCACCTTGTCCCGCGCCTGGGCGGTCTGCGCCTTGGTGCCGCCGCCGTTGTAGAGGTTTTCGGTGATGGTGCCGGCGATCTGGCCGAGGTCGCGATTCTGCGTCGTCGTCGTGGTGACGCTCTGCCCCGTCAGGGTGCTGCCGCCGGTGATAATGTTGCCTTGCGCATAGCCCGCGCTGCCGGAGACGGTGATGGTCGGCTTCCACCCGGCCAGCGCCGAGGGCACGTTCTCGTCCGTCGCCCGCAGATTGGCGCGCTCGGCCTGCAGGGTGGGATTGTTGGCATAGGCCGCCGCCAAAGCCTGGCTGAGGGTCTGGGCGGAGGCGGGGGCTGCCCCAGCCAGAAGACCCAGACCGATCAGAACGCCAATGCGTGAAACCATCTATCCCATTCCAATCTTCGACGCCGCCCCGCCCTTGCGGAAGCGCAACCACGCAGCGAGCGGAGGAGGAACCCCCTCCGCCCCGGTTTCGGACACCGTCGCATTTGCAACAGTATCAGGGGTCAAGGTCAATCTCTTAGGAAGGCACGCCATGGACCGCCTGCCGCGGCTGCGGCCGGAACTCCAGGAAAGCCAAGCTCAGAACTGAAATTCCGGCACCGTTTCAAAGCCTGGCAGCACGGCGGTGCGGCAGTCGAAGAGCGGACGGGTGACGAGAGATGCGCCCTGACGCTCGCCGCGGATGGCGACGCCGGTGGCCGCCGCACCCGGAAAGGCGCTCTGGCGCTGCACGGTGACGAGACGACCGCCGCTTTCGCGCAGCTGCGTCGCGAAGCTGGGGGGCACCACGTCCACCATGCCTTCGATGAGAATCGCGTCCCACACCTGCGCGCCGGGCACGCCGGCGGCCAGATCACCCTGGTGCAGCGCGACGGTCACGCCGGCCTCGCGCCAGCCGCTGCGCGCGGCGTCGATCAGCCGCGCGTCGGATTCGAGGGCGGTGACGCGCGCGCCGCAGGCCGCGAGCACCGCCGCGCCATAGCCGACGCCCGCGCCAACCACGAGAATCCGCTCGCCCGCGACCGGGGCGAGGGCCTGAGCCAGCCGCGCGAAGGCAAGCGGGGCGATCAGCCAGCGCCCGTGGCCGAGGTCGACGTCCTGATCGGCATAGGCGACGGAATAGAGTGCAGGTGGCAGAAACTTCTCGCGGGGCACGCGGCGCATCGCCTCCAGCACGGCCGCATGCGTCACCTTGGTCGGGCGAAGCTGGCTATCGACCATGAACTGGCGCGCGCTTGCGAAATCGGGAACCGTCTGAGCCATCATCTCCACCGCATCACCGCTAGGTCACTCGAGCATAGCGGGGCCGCCGTCCTGCGCCAAGCAGGCTGGCCGGGGCAGCCCCCGGCCCCGCGGTCTTGACCTGTTGGCCGACCTCCCCGATAAGCGCGCCCACAGCCCCGGTCCCGTGGCAGAGTGGTGATGCAACGGACTGCAAATCCGTGAACCCCGGTTCAATTCCGGGCGGGACCTCCAGGCCTCTTCCCCGCCGCCGCCGTATGAGCGCAGGCGTGATCGCCGGATGCACCCGCGGCTGGCCGCCATGCCTGGAAAATCATTGACTTTGCACCTATCTCCCGGCGATATCGCGCGGCAAAGCGATCGCAGATCCGCACCGGGGCGCTGGGGCACCGTCGCGGCTTTTCGGCCGTTCCATCCGTGTCTAGCCGCGGCTGGTCCCGTTGTCCGGCGCGGCGCACACCGAAGCACGATCACCACAGGATTATATCCTCTTTGTCTCTCCATGCCGCGTCCTCCGCAGACGCACAGACCCAAGCGGCCGCTGAGGCCGTGAACACCACCCTCCCGGCCCCGGCCCCTGCGGCAGAGACCGCCCCGCCCGCTGCCGCGGAGGATGCCGCCCCCCGCACGACCTTCGCCGATCTCGGCCTGTCGGAGGACATCCTCCGCGCCATCACCGAAAAGGGCTATGTCCACCCGACGCCGATCCAGGAGCAGGCGATTCCCGTCGTGCTCCAGGGGCGGGACGTGATGGGCGTGGCGCAGACCGGGACCGGCAAGACCGCGAGCTTCACCCTGCCGATGTGCGAAATCCTGTCCGGCTCGCGGGCGCGGGCGCGCATGCCGCGCAGCCTCATCCTGGAGCCGACGCGCGAACTCGCCCTGCAGGTCGCCGAAAACTTCGTCCAATACGGCAAATACCTGAAGCTCAACCACGCCCTTCTCATCGGCGGCGAAAGCATGGCCGACCAGAAGGAGGTGCTGATGCGCGGCGTCGACGTGCTGATCGCGACGCCGGGCCGCCTGATCGACCTGTTCGAGCGCGGCGGACTGCTGCTGACCGATACGCGCGTCCTCGTCATCGACGAGGCCGACCGCATGCTCGACATGGGCTTCATTCCGGATGTCGAGCGCATCGTCTCGCTGCTGCCGATGAACCGCCAGACGCTGCTGTTCAGCGCCACCATGGCGAAGGAAATCCGCCGCCTGGCGGACGCCTTCCTGCAGAACCCGAAGGAGATCAAGACGGCGGCCGCCGCTTCCGTCGCGACCACCATCGTCTCGGGCCTCGCCATCGTCGAGGAGCGCGAGAAGCGCCGGGCGCTACGCCACCTGATTCGCACCGAGCAGGTGCAGAACGCGCTCATCTTCTGCAACCGCAAGCGCGACGTGGACGTGCTCTACAAATCCCTGCAGCGCCACGGCTTCAAGGTCGGCGCGCTGCACGGCGACCTGCCGCAGTCCGCCCGCTTCGCGACGCTCGAGAAGTTCCGCGCGGGCGAGCTCGACCTGCTCGTCTGCTCCGATGTCGCGGCGCGCGGCATCGACATCGGCGGCCTCAGCCACGTCTTCAATTTCGACGTGCCGCATCATTCCGAGGACTACGTGCATCGCATCGGCCGCACCGGCCGCGCGGGCCGGGAAGGTCATGCCTTCACCCTCGCCTCGCCCGATCAACGGGAGGCCGTGGAAGCGATCGAGAAGCTGACGGGCAAGCCCATTCCGCGCATCACGATCGAGGGCTTCGACGCCGTCGAATGGGCGGAAGGCGGCGACAAGAAGGGCCGCGGGCGCGGCCGGGGCCGGGCCAAGGAGCCGGCGCGCGACCAGAAGGAGCAGCCGGCCGAGAAGAAGCAGGCCAAGGAAGCTCCGACCGAGGCCGAGAAGGAGCATGGGCGCCGCAAGGCGAAGGAGCAGCGGCCGGAGAAGACCGCCGAGGTCTCCCGCCCCGAGCCTGCCCGCGCAGACACCGGCCGCAGCGATGCCGGCCGCAGCAAGGCGCCGGCCTCCGGCGAGGAGCGCGGCGATCGGAACGATCGCAACCGTGGACGCGACCGTGACCGCGATCTCGGCCCCTCCGTCGTCGGCTTCGGCGACGAGATTCCGGCCTTCATGCTGATCCGCCGCCGCGGCTCGGGTGTCGAGAGCGTCGATGCCCCGGGTTTCGTGCCGGGTGACGAGCCGGATCTGGCGCAGGACGAGGACGGCGACGCGCGCTGAACGCGGCGCGCGGCCCCTTCCCCCCCAAGCCCGAGGGTTACAGCATGCAGATCGGAGCAGACGCGCCGACCTTTCAGGCCCGCGTCGAGGCGATGGGCGCGGATGGCGACGGCATTGCCCGCCTGCCCGACGGGCGCACCCTCTTTCTGCCCTATACTTTGCCGGGCGAAGAGGTGGAGGCGCGGCCGGTCACCCGCCGGGGCCAGAACGTCGCCGGCATTGCCGAAACCGTCCTGAAGCCATCCGAGGAGCGGGCCGAACCGCCCTGCCCTCATTTCGGCGCCTGCGGCGGATGCAGCCTGCAGCATTGGCGGGATGAAGCCATCGCCGGCTGGAAGACGGCCGCGCTACGCAGCGCGCTGATCCAGGCAGGCTTCCCCGACCCCGTGGTCGGGCCCATCGAAACCTCCCCGCCCGGGGCGCGCCGCCGCGTCGATCTCGCCATCCGCAAGCAGGCGGGCATTGCCAGCATCGGCTTCCATCAGGTGCGAGCGGATGCCATCGTCCCGATCGAGACCTGCCTGGTCGCCGATCCCGCGATCCTCGCCCTGCTACCCCCGCTCAGGGCGCTCGTGCCCCGGCTCGTCTGCATCAAGCGCGACGCGAGCGGCGTCATCAACCTGCTCGACACCGGGCCCGACCTGCTGCTGCGCACCGATGGCGAGCCCACGGCCGGCGACCGCCGGCTGCTCGCCGCCTTCGCCGCCGAGCGGGGCCTTCCCCGCATCGCCTGGGCGCTGAAGGACGGGCCGATCGAAGTGGCGGCGCAGCTGTCCCCCGCCGTCATCCATTTCGCCGGCGCCCCTGTGCCGGTGCCGCCCGGCGCCTTCCTGCAGGCGACGGCGCGCGGGGCGGGGGCGATCATTGCCGCCGTGCTCGCCGGTCTGCCTCCGAAGCTGAAGCCGCGCGATCGCATCATCGAACTCCACGCCGGCTGCGGCACCCTCACGGTCCCGCTGGCCGGCCGCGCCCGGGTCATGGCCTATGAGGGCGATGCCGCCGCCGTCACCGCCCTGCAGAAGGGCGCTGCCGCCGCGGGCCTGCACGGCACCATCCTGGCCGAGACGCGGGATCTCGTCCGCCGCCCGCTGATGGTGGCCGAGTTCAAGGACGCGGCCGCCGTGGTGCTCGATCCGCCCTTCGCCGGCGCCGCCGGGCAGATGGAGGCGATCGCGGCCTCCGGCGTCACCCACGTGATCTATGTCAGCTGCAATCCGCAGGCGCTGGCGCGGGATGCGGCCCCCTTGCGCCGGGCCGGGTTCACGCTCGCCGCGGCGACGCCGATCGACCAATTCCTGTGGTCGGCGCGGCTGGAAAGCGTCGCCTGCTTCACCCGCCCGCCTCCGGCCAGGCCGCGCGCCCGTCCCCCGCGCTGAGCGCGGGCCTGACCGATCGGTCATCCCTGTGCATCTCTGATTGACGGCGGCCTCTCGCCATCTCAAGAGTGGCCCCCATATGCCGGGCTAGCCGCCCGAATTGGAGAGGTTGCCCTGCTGCCTTCGAGACACCCGCATGCCCGCGCTTGATCCGTCCAAGCTTGAATCGAGCGAGGCCCGCGCGGTGTATCGCCTGGATCATTGGCGGGAATGCCCGGATTGCGGGCTGCTCTCCTCCCTGCCGGAGATGCAGGCCGGGCTGGTCGCGGAATGCCCCCGCTGCGGCAAGACGTTGTGGCGCATGCTGCGCTCGCCCTTCAGCTTTCCCATCGCCTGCGGCCTGGCGGCGACGCTCTTCTACGCCTTCGCGCTGGCCGCGCCCTTCCTCGAAATCTCCGCCTATGGGCGATTCCAGCTCGCGCGGCTCGAGACCGGCCCGGATTCCCTGATCGCCCAGGGCTTCATCCTGCTCGGCGTCCTGGTGATGCTCGTCACCGCGATCTTTCCCGGCGTGAAGCTCGGCATCATGCTGACGACGCTGATCGGGCTCGAAACCGGCTTCGTCTCGCCGCGTTTCTCCATCCCGCTGTTTCGCTGGTACACGCGGATCACGCCCTGGTCGATGATCGACGTCTATCTGCTGGGCTTCCTGGTGGCCTATACGCGCCTCATCGCCATCGCCCACGTCAATCTCGACACCTCGCTCTATGCGCTGATCGGGCTGATGATCTCGATGGCGGCAGCCGACGGTGCGCTGGACCACGAGGCGGTCTGGCGGTCGCTGGAACGCGCGGAACTCGCGCTCGATCTGCGCTACCTGCGCCGCCATCCGGAGAAGCGGGCCGAGGTTGCGACTCCCGCCATGATGGAACGCGCGGAGCCTGCGGTCATCGGTTGCCACGTCTGCCACCTCGTCAACCACGCCCGCCCCGGAGACCACTGCCTGCGCTGTGACGCCAGGCTGCATCCGCGCAAGCGGAACGTCGTCTCGCGCACCTGGGCCCTCGTCATCGCCGCCCTCTGCCTGTACGTGCCGGCCAACATCTATCCGGTGATGGCGATCACCCAGCTCGCCAAGACCCAGGACTTCACCATCTTCGGCGGCATCAAGGAGCTGATCGACTACGGGCTATGGCCCCTGGCCGCCCTCGTCTTCCTCGCCAGCATCACCATCCCGCTCGCCAAGCTCATCACTCTCGGCTACCTGCTGATCCAGACGCAGCGCGGCCGCCCGATGCAGCTGCATTTCCGCACCCGCGCCTTCCGCATCATCGATTTCATCGGCCGCTGGTCGATGATCGACATCTTCATGATCTCCATCCTCGTCGCCCTCGTCCGCTTCGGCCAGTTCGCGCACATCAATGCCGAGACCGGCGCGCCCTGCTTCGCCGCCGTCGTGGTGCTGACGATGTTCGCCGTCATCACCTTCGACCCACGCGTGATGTGGGACGCGTCGCGCGGCACAGCCCCCCTCCCGGCCGACCGGCCATCCACGCCCGGCGTCAGACCGGATCCCGCGCTCGGCGCGAAGGACGTGACCGTATGAGCGACCCTGATCACCCGCCGGCCGTGGACCAGCAGCCGCCCCAGCCGCAGATGCCGCCGCCGCCCGTGCACATCCGCCAGCGGCGCTTCAGCTTCGTCTGGATCATCCCGATCCTGGCGGCTGCCATCGCGATCTACCTCGGCTACCGCACCATCATGGAACAGGGGCCGCTGATCACCATCACCTTCCAAAGCGGCGAAGGCCTGGCGGCGGGGCAGACCCAGATCAAATACAAGGCCGTGGCCCTCGGCACGGTCGAGAGCATCGACCTTGCGCCCGACAACAGCCACGTCATCGTCCGCGTGCGCATGAACAGCCTCGGCACCCGGTTCCTCACCGACCATGCCCGCTTCTGGGTGGTGCGCCCGCGCCTCTCCGTCACCAATCTCTCGGGTCTCGACACCCTCGTGTCCGGCGCCTTCATCGGCGTCGATCCGGGCTCACCGGGCGGCCGCTACGACACCCATTTCAAAGGGCTGGAGGAGCCGCCGGGCGTGCGGTCCGACGTGCCGGGCAGCACCTACGTGCTGCGCGCCGGCAGCGTGGGCTCGCTCTCCACCGGCTCGCCCGTCTTCTACCGCGACGTGATCGTGGGCGAAGTGCTGGGCTACGATCTCGGCGACGGCATCGGGCCGGTGACGATCAACATCTTCGTCCGCGCGCCCTACAACAAGCTGGTGAAGCCCGAGAGCCATTTCTGGGACTCCTCGGGCATCACGCTGGGCCTGCAGAACGGCGGGTTCCACGTCGAGTTCCAGTCGGTCGAGGCGCTGCTCGCCGGCGGCGTCACCTTCGATCTGCCGGCGGGCGCGATCCATGCCGCGCCAAGCCCCGACAACGCGACCTTCCAGCTCTTCCCGAGCCGGCAGGATGCGGAATCGGCCGGCTATTCCCACAAGATCCCGATCGTCGCCTATTTCGAGAGCTCGGTCGCCGGGATCGACCGCGGCACGCCGGTGACCATCTTCGGCATGCAGGTCGGCGAAGTCACCGGCCGCCAGCTGATGATCGACCCGGCCAAGGGCACCTCTCAGGTGCGCATTACCGCCGAGCTGCAGCCCGAGCGCGTGTTCAACAGCGACGATTTCCCGAAGACGCTCGATCCCGGCGTGGTGCTGCAGAACATGGTGAACAACGGGCTGCGCGTCTCCCTCGCCAGTTCCAACTTCATCACCGGGTCGAAGGAAATGGCGCTGGTGATCGACCCGCATGCGAAGCCGGTGCAGATCACCCAGGAAGACGACGCCTATGTGCTGCCGAGCATGGAAGGCGGCGGCGACCTGATGGCCAGCGCCTCGGCGATCCTCGCCAAGGTCGAGGCCATTCCCTTCGGCGAGATCGGCGACAATCTGAACAAGCTGCTCGAAACCTCGAACCAGACGCTGGGCAGCGATCAGGTGAAGAAGGCGATCGCCAACCTCTCGACCACGCTCGAAAGCGTGCAGCAGCTGGTGGAGAATACGAATACCAGCCTGCAGCCGACACTGAAGAAGCTGCCCGAGATGACGGCCAATCTCGACCGCACGCTGAAGAGCGCCAATCAGGCGGTGGGCCAGCTCGGGCGCTCCTACGGGGGCAATTCGGACTTCCAGCGCAGCCTGGACCAGCTGATGACGCAGGCCGACGGGGCGCTGCGCTCCGTCAAGGAACTGGCCGACTTCCTCAACCGGCATCCGGAAGCCCTCATTCTCGGCCGCACCGGCCGCGCGACAGGTGGACAATGATCAGCCGACGCCGCTCCTTCCTCGCCGCTCTGGGCGGCCTGCCCCTCGCCGCTGCCGGCCTCGCGGGCTGCACCTCGCCCAATCCGAACTACTACCGGATCGGCACCGTGCCGGGCGTGCAGCTCACCGGCGGCCCGCCCTCGGTCGAGGTGCGCACGATCAGCATTCCGGGCTATCTCGACCGCCAGGGAATCGTGAAGCAGGCGAACGACTACAAGCTCGACATCCATGAGAACGACATCTGGGCCGAGCCGCTGGCCGGGATGCTGGAAGATACGCTGGTCTCCGATCTGCAGACGCGCCTGCCCGGCACGACGGTGATCGGCGCCGGCGGCTCGATCGGCGCCAATGCCGATCTGCTGGTCGAGACCAACGTCCTGCGCTTCGATCCGGATCCGAACGGGCAGATGGTGCTGCAGTTCCAGGTGGGCATCCGTGACGCGGCGAGCATGAACCTGCTCGGCACCCGCGCCTTCACGCATCAGGCGCCGTCCGGACAGCCCGTGGTCGCACAGATCGTCGCCGGGATGAGCCGGCTTTGGGGCCTCGCCGCGGACGATATCGCGACCTTCCTGGTGCAGAGCTGGGCCGCCCATCCGCCCGTCGTCTCTTCGGCCGGCTAAGGGAAATGGAGGCTTTGCTGACGGCCGCGATCGGCCCCGGCCAGGTCATCCCCGGCGCCGAGGTCGCTGGCCTACTCTCGGCGACGGGCCTGCCCGACATGCCGGCGCTGATGCGAGCGCTGCTCCCCGCGGCCCAGGCTCTGGCGCGGCCGCCGATCTCCCACTTCCGCGTCGGCGCGGTCGGGCGGGCCGCCGGCAGCGGGGATCTGATCCTCGGCGCCAATGTCGAATTTCCAGGCGCGGCGGTGGCCGAGACCATCCATGCCGAGCAGTTCCTTTTCTCCCGCGCGCACGCGCTCGGCGCGCGGCTCGAGACGATCATGGTCTCCGCTCGGCCCTGCGGCCACTGCCGCCAATTCATGAGCGAATTTGCGGGCGCCGATCGGCTGACGATCCTCGATCCGGACGCCGGAGCGCTGTCGCTCGACGCGCTGCTGCCCTTCCGCTTCGGCCCGACCGATCTCGGAATGCCAGGGGCAGACCCGGCCGCCCGGCAGAACCTCACCCTGGCCGACGAAGCGTCGCATGATCCCGCGCTGCTGGCGGCCCTGCTTGCCGCGGGCGCTTGCGCCCACACGCCCTATAGCGGCGCGCCCTCGGCAATCGCCCTTCGTCTCGCCACCGGGGAGATCGTGACCGGCAGCACGATCGAGAATGCGGCCTATAACCCCGGCCTGCCCCCGCTCCAGGCAGCGCTCGTCACCCTCGTCGCTCTGGGGCGCAACTATTCCGAGATCACCGCGGCGCTGCTCGGCCGCATGCCGGGTGCGGCCTTCGATTTCACCGCATCTTCTGCAAAGCTTCTCGATATCATTGCGCCAGACGCATCACTCGAGACCTTGTCCTGGCGGCCGGCGCAGTCCTCGTAACACCAGCGGTCTGATATAGAGGGCGGATGACCGCGCCCTTCTGGAAAACCAAGACGCTCGACGAGATGAGTCAGGCGGAATGGGAATCGCTCTGCGACGGCTGCGGCCGCTGCTGCCTGCACAAGTTGCGGGACGACGAGACCGAGGCGCTGTCCTTCACCAATGTCGGTTGCCGCCTGCTCGACACCGAGACCTGCCGCTGCACCGACTATGCCAATCGCTTCAAGAAGGTGCCGGACTGCGTGCAGCTCACCCCCGCGGTGCTGCGCGAGGTCGATTGGCTGCCGCCCTCCTGCGCCTACCGGCTGATCGAGGAAGGGCGCGATCTGCCGCCCTGGCATCCGCTCCGCTCCGGCACGCCGGAGACGGTGGTGACCTCGGGCGCCTCCGCCGCAGGGCGCATCATCAACGAGAGGCAGGCCGGTCCGCTCGAACATCATGTCGTCGATTGGCCAGGACGCCCCGTCCGCCTGCGCCGCGCGAAGCCCAGCTGAGTCGCCGCGATGAGCGCCGAGACCGAAACCACCCTCCCCTGGAGACACCTCTTCGCGCGGCCCTATGGCGCCTATCTCGCGACCTTCAGCCTCGGCTCCGCCCTCTATGCTTTCGCGGCCTTCCTGGTCTCCGCCTGCATGCCCTCCGCCGTGCAGGTGCTCGGGCATATCGACCTGATGAGCTGGGGCTTCACCTTCTATCTGGTGGCCGCGATCATGGCCGGCATCCTCGCCTCTCCCCTCAAATGGCGCTTCGGCACCGGGGCTGCGCTCCAGATGGCGGGGATGGCCTACCTGCTCGGCTCGCTTGCCTGTGGCCTTGCCCCCTCCATCTGGGTGCTGCTCGGAGGGCGCGTGTTGCAGGGCCTGGGCGAAGGGGCGGTCTCCGGCCTCACCTACATCCTGATTCCCGAAGTCTTCCCGCCGCTGATGATCCCGGCGATCTTCGGCATCGAAGCGACGATCTGGGCGGCCGGGTCTCTCGCCGGGCCGGTGATCGGCGGCTTTCTGACGCAGACCGTGTCCTGGCGCGCCGCCTTCCTCGTGGAAGTGCCACCCATCCTCGTCTTCATGGCTCTGGTCTGGGCGGTGATCCCGGAACAGGGGCGGCGCGCGGAAGCACGGCACCCGCTGCCGATCGCCCGCATGGCGGGGGTTGCCCTCGGCATCCTGCTGCTGTCGCTGGCGGTCATCGAAACCACCACGGCGCTTCGCCTCGCGAGCGTCGGCGCCGCCGTCGTCCTTCTGGTCGCGATGGCGGTCTGGGATCTGCGGGCCGGCAACCGCCTGTTGCCGAAGGGCGCCTTCTCACTCAGCCGCCCGGCGGGCCTCGCCTTCTGGATCGTGCTGCTGCTGCCCTCCGCCCATACCGGCCCCGGCACCTATATCGTGCTGCTCATCGAGAAGATCTGGGGCTATGGCCCGCTCGGCGCGAGCATCCTGGGCGCTGCCATGGTGGTCGGCTGGAGTGGCGTGGGCATGCTGGTGAGCCGCCTGTCGCCGCGCCATGCACGGCTGTGTCTCTGGGCCGGGCCGGCCTGCGCCGCCATCGGCCTGCTCCTCGGCGCACCCGCCATGGCGATGACCTCGCTCTGGCTACTGCTGGCGGGCCAGGCGCTGGTTGGCACCGGCTACGGCCTCTGCTGGGGTTTCCTCAGCCAGACGATCATGACCGGATCCTCCGAAGCGGACCGGGACCGCGCCTCCGCGATGCTGCCCACGATCCTCTCGACCGGCCTCGCGATCGGCGCTGCCCTGGGCGGCCTCGCCGCAAATGCCGCCGGTCTGGCGGAAGCCGTGCCGGAGGCGGTCGTGGTGCGTGCCGGCGTCTGGTGCTTCATCGTGGCAGGCATGATCGGCTTGGCCGGCCTCGCGCTCGCGCTGCGGCTGCGCCGCCTCCTCACCCCGGCGCGTTGACGCGCCAAACAGCCCCTCCTAGGCTCGGCATCGGCTTTTTTTATCTTGTTCCGCATCGGGGACGCGGCATCGAGCAAGGCGCGGGTGTTGGCATGTCATTTCACCTCGACGACTACCTCATCCCGCTCAACCAGTATCTCGTCCTCCACGTCGATCCCTATATCGAGACCTATTTTCTCCCGGTGATGGTGGTGGTTGCGATCGTCGGCGCCGCCACCTGGCGGCGTCTCGCGCGATGGCTCGGCCGGTGCACCGGCCGCTGGGTGGCGCGGCGGCGCGGAGACTGAGGCTCCCGCGCGTCCTTGCAGCAGAAAACCTTCGCAGTTGCGAAAAGCGCCTCGATTGCGCCATGCCGCGGGTGTAGGAAACGCCGTCCGACCGCGGAGTTTCCCCTTGTCGCTCTCCCCCGCCCTGCTCGCCCTCGCCGCCGCCGCCTTCGGCATCGGCACGACGGAGTTCGTCATCATGGGTCTGCTGCCCGAAATCAGCCGCAGCCTGGGCGTTTCCATTCCGCAGGCCGGGCAGCTCGTCTCCGGCTATGCGCTGTCGGTCACGATCGGCTCGCCGATCATGGCGATCCTCATGGGCCGCTTTCCACGCCGTAAGTCTTTGCTGGCGCTCATGATCATCTTCATTCTCGGCAACGGGCTCTGCGCACTCGCCGGCAGCTACAACACCCTGCTCGCCGCCCGCATCTTCACCGCCCTCGCCCATGGCACCTTCTTCGGCATCGGCGCCATCGTGGCGGCGGAAGTGGTGCCGAAGCATCAGCGCGCCATGGCGATCTCGCTGATGTTCTCCGGCCTGACGCTCGCCAACGTCCTCGGCGTGCCGCTCGGCACGCTGCTCGGCCAGGCCTATGGCTGGCGCATGACCTTCTGGGCGGTCTGCCTCATCGGCCTCGTGGCCTTCGCCGCCCTCGTCATCTGGGTGCCGGACGTGCGGCAGGGCCGCCGCCCACGCCTGAAGCGTGAGATCGTCGCGATCGGCCACCCGCAGGTGCTGCTCGCCATGGCTGCGAGCGTCCTGTGCTCCGCCGCCCTCTTCTCCGTCTTCACCTACATCACGCCGCTGCTGGAACATGTGACGGGCATCAGCCCGCATGGCGTCTCCATCGCGCTGCTGCTCTTCGGAGTCGGTATCACCCTCGGCAATCTCGCCGGCGGGCGGGCCGCGGACTGGAAGCTGATGCCCGCGATCATGGGCATGCTCTGCATCCTCATCCTGATCCAGGCGCTCTTTACCGTGACCAGCGCCAGCGCCATTCCCGCCGTCATCACCATGATGGTGTGGGGCGCGCTCGCCTTCGGTGTCGGCGCGCCCTTGCAGATGCGGGTGGTGGACCAGGGGCGTGCGGCACCGAGTCTCGCCTCCACGCTCAATCAGAGCGCCTTCAACCTCGGCAATGCCCTCGGCGCCTCCATCGGCGGCCTGCTGGTGTCCGCCGGTGTCGGCTATGCGCATCTGCCCTGGTTCGGTGCGCTGATGAGCCTCAGTGCGCTCGGGGTCGTCGGCTACGCGACCTGGCTGGAGAAGCGGGTTCAGCGTCGGCGCGAGGCGCGCCGGGCCGAGTTCCGCGCCGGCCTGACGGAAGGCTGAGGCCCAAAGAAAAAGGCCGGCCCCTTGCGGGACCGGCCTTCGCCGTCAGTGTAGCCCGGGTGATCAGGCGGCGATGCGCGCCTGTTCCCCGTCCTTCGTGATCTGCTGGCGCCGATCGGCGATCTGCGCCTTCATCGACTTCTGCAGCTTCTCGAAGGCGCGGACCTCGATCTGGCGCACCCGCTCGCGGGAGATGCGATACTGCTGGGAGAGGTCTTCCAGCGTCGTCGCCTCGTCCTTCAGCCGGCGCTCGATCAGGATGTGCCGCTCGCGCTCGTTCAGAGTCTTGAGCGCGGTGGCAAGCAGCGCCTTGCGGTCGCTCATCTCCTCACGGTCGGCGATCTGCACTTCCTGGCTGTCGCCGTCATCCACCAGCCAATCCTGCCACTCACCCTCGCTATCCGCGCGGACGGGGGCATTCAGGCTGTGATCCGGCGCCGCCAGGCGACGGTTCATGTTGACGACGTCCTGCTCCGGCACGTCCAACACGCGGGAGATCTCGGCCACCTGCTCGGGGCGCAGATCACCGTCCTCGATCGCCTGCATCTGGCCCTTCAGCCGGCGCAGGTTGAAGAACAGCTTCTTCTGGGCCGCGGTGGTGCCCATCTTCACGAGAGACCAGCTATGCAGGATGTACTCCTGAATCGCCGCGCGGATCCACCACATCGCGTAGGTCGCGAGTCGGAAGCCGCGATCCGGATCGAAGCGCTTGACGGCCTGCATCATGCCGACATTGCCTTCGCTGACGAGTTCACCCATCGGCAGGCCGTAGCCGCGATAGCCCATGGCGATCTTGGCGACGAGACGGAGATGCGAGGTGACCAGCTTGTGGGCGGCCTCGACGTCACCCGAATCGCGCCAGGCCTTGGAGAGGCTGAGTTCCTCCTCCGCCGTTAGCATGGGGAACTTGCGGATCTCCTGAAGATACCGGGAGAGGTTTCCCTCCGGCGCAAGATTGATCGAACTAAGGGCCATTAGAGACTCCTTTTGCTCGGAGACAGCCTTCGTCGAAAAGCACTGTCCCGATACGACGTTGGTCAACGGACTTGACCGAAAATATGAACGAAGACGTCAGGTGCGTCTCTTCACGAGCCAGAGATTACCCCGCATTCGGCAGTAACCCTTCGGTGAATACTCAGACGCTTCAAGATCAGGTGATCACACGGTCTTCGTCCTCGGGCGGGATCATACGCCTCAGGACGCCGTTTCCGAATTAAAATCCGGATATTCAGGTCGGCCATTCGTCCGGCGAATGGCCGTGGAGGGTGGAGCGCCTATGCGCTCCACCCTCTGCTTAGCCGTTACTTGCGGGCATCGGGATTTTTTGTGCGGCGCGGCTTGAAGAGGTCCTGACCAGCCACGAGGCCGGCGACGGCCGCGGCGATGAGGATCGTGCCCTTGTGGCGCGCGAAGAAGCCACGCCCCGCAGCCGCACCCGCATTCGCCGCCTTCTTGGGCAGGGCCAGCAGCCCCACCAGGGCCGGCAGCATCGCTGCCGCCGTCTCCATCAGCGAGGGCCCCGCGGCCTGTGGCTCGGACGCGTTCCGATGGCGGGACCGGCGCGGCCGCGACGGGCGCGCCGCCACCAGTCCGATGAGCAGCACGATGATCGCCACCAGAGCCAGGGCGGCCGCGGTGATGAAGGCCGCCCAGACGGGGCCGAGACGGTGCTGCACGAAGATCCAGAGACCGGCCGCGGCGCAGCCGATCGCCGGCAGCAGGATGAAGCCGGCAGCGATGCCGCAGACGGTCAGCACCGTGAAGCGACGCGCCGCCTGCACCGGCCCCTCCATCAGGCGCGCCGGGTTGATGGCGACGCCGAGCCCCAGGCGCAGCAGTTCGGTGAGAATGCGCGACATGATCCCGCGCCGCTCAGCGAGTGAGGATCTTGCTGACGATGAAGCCCGCGGCGAAGGCCAGCAGCAGGCTCGTCACCGGCTGCTCCTCGACATGGGCGCTGATGCGATCCGCCGAGCGCCGCCCCGTGTCGGAGACCGTGTCGTAGAGATCGGCCGCGCGTTCCGAAATGGTATCCGCCGCATCCTGGCTGACCCGGCTCGCCTCCCGCACGGCGAGGTCCTTCATCTGCCGGATGAGCGCCGCGACGTCCTGCTTCAGCGCCGCAATGTCCTCCGCAATCCGGTTGGTCTGTCCTGCCGTTTCGGCTTCAAAATCGGTCATGGCGGCACCTTCTGCGTGGCGTGAGGAGGCGGGAGCGGCTTCCGGCCAGTCCCGAGGGCGTGCCGGAGATTTGGGCCAGCGAGACGGGATGGCAATAACCTCCCGCGATTTCGCGCCCGCTTTCAGGCCTCAGCGGGGCGGAGAATGTGCCGCAGCGGCGGCTCCGCCAGGAAGAAGAAGGCGACGCCGAGGATTTGCGTGACCAGGGCGAGGCCGAGGGCGGTGCCCCAGGGCCCGAGGAAGAACGGGCTGCCCGCCGCCTGCCAGGCCAACAACACGCCCGGCGCGGCCAGGGCGATGCCCAGGGCGCTGCGCGACCAGGCGAGCAGCGCCGCCTCGAACGGCAGGAACGCGCTGCGTTCGCTGAGGCAGGCGCCGATGAGGACGAAGAGGAACCCGAAGGTAAAGAGCGCGTGCGTGCCGAGGATGCTGCCACCGAGGAGCGCGATCCAGCCGAGGAGCACCATATGGCCGCGCACGACGACGAAATATTCGGCGCCGCGAAAGGCGAGCGAACAGGCAGCGGCACCCAAGGCGAAATCGGCCACGCCACCGAGCGCCGCGAGCCACGGCGCCCCATGAAAACCGACGGTGTATTCGGCCCCGTGATAGATCAGCGCGATAGCGAAGATCGCCATCACCACGTCCAGCACCGCGGTCCACAGCCAGTAGAGCACCACGGGCAGCAGGGCGCTGCCCAGAAGCGCCGTCATCAGCGCGGGAAAGAGCGGGGCGAAGAGCGGCGCCGACCAGGGACGTACCAGTCCGTGGCCGCCGAGGAGCGCCGCTGCCTCGAAGAGGATCAGCGCGAGCGCCGCATAGGCGAGCAGCGGGAGAAGGATGCCGACGAAAACCCGGCGCGCGATCGGTCTCTCCCAGCCCTGGCGCAGTTGGCGGTTGCAGTGGAAGACGCAGAAACCGCCCACCATCAGCCCGAGCAGCGGCATCAGCGCGCCCTTGTCGAGCGCGAAGCCCAGCAGCGCCGGCAGGCGCGCGGCGCCGGCGGCGAAGGGCGGCAAGCTCAGGAGCAGCCAGAGGAAGAAGAACCAGGCGGCGAGCAGACCCATGATCCGCACGCCGCGGAAATCCGCTCCCGCTGGGATCGTCTTGTTCTGCCAGGTGATCGTCTCGACGGTGACCATGACCGACTGCTCCGCCTCTGCCCGGCCGAGTGCGGCGGGGCCTTCACCCCTCGCTAGCAGAGGCCGGCGCCCGCGCCAACGCGGCATGGCAGCCAGGACCGGAAAAGCGAATTTGCTGTGACACGAGGGGCTTGCCCACCGCCCGCGAAGGCTCTAGACAGCGGCCCACACCGCAGGACTGGGTGCGTAGCTCAGCGGTAGAGCATCGCCTTCACACGGCGGGGGTCACAGGTTCAATCCCTGTCGCACCCACCAGTCCTCTCTCTGTGACATTGATATCGGCGAGCGCTTTGCCGCCAGCCCGTGCGCATCTGGCGGATGATGGGCTGTCAGTGACGCGTTTGGTCTGGGGGCCTTAACGTGTGGATGCCCGGCTCAAGGCCGGGCATGACGCATTTAGAAGCGATTCCCTCACAGGAACCGTTCTAGAACCCGAACATATGGTCGAGGGAGAAGCGCCCGGCCTCGTCCACCAGCCCGTGATAGCCGAAGAGCCGGCAGGTCTTGTCACGGATCAGCACATAGCCCTGGGGTCCTGCCTTCGCGATATCCGCCGCGGCGAAGATGAGATCCGGCCGGATCAGCATCGAGCCCGAGCAGGCAAGGCGCACCACCTCTTCCGCGATCAGCGCCCCCGCCCCGTCATGCAGCTGCAGGTGGGTCTCGGAGCGGGCCGCCCAGGGGCCGGAGGCCGGGTAGATGAGGTGCGAGAAGCTCGCGCGCCCCTCGCCGCCGAGCTTGAGGAAGAGCCGCGTGGTCAGCCCCGGCGGCGGGCCGGAATAGGATTGCGGCTCGCCCTTATAGGTCATCAGCGTGTTGAAGATATGCGCGCCGAAACTGGTTTCGGCGGCGTGGCTACCGTCGCGCCGCTCGTAGCGCATCAGCGCATGCAGCCAGCCGTTCGCCTCCCCGCCCTCGCGGAAGTCATAGACGAGATCGGCGTGGCCGCCCTCCTCCATCAGTGCGCCCTCGGGCAGCAGCCGGTCGAGATCGAGCATCACCTCATGGTCGCGCGGCAGATTGCCGAGGAAGTGCTGGCCGAGCGACCGGCCTTCGGCATCGAAGATGTCGAGCCGCAGCGGCAGGCTGCGCTCCTCCTCGGCCATCGGCGTGGGCAGCACCTGGCTGCGATACTGGGCGCGCGGAAGTATCGGGAAAGGCAGCAGGAAGCCGCGCCCCATCTCCGGCGGCAGGGCCGCGATGCCGGGATCGGCCGGCAGGTTCTCGCGCTCCACATTCACATGCGCGATGCGCGTGCGCCCGGCCCGCACCACCTCGTAGCGCGGCCGCACCACGTGGCGGCCGGCCCGCACCTCGATCTGCGCCGGCCAGCGCAGATCGGGCAGCAGCTCCGCGACGTCGAGCGCGCGCGTCGCGAAAGGCGGAATCGCCTCGGCCAAGGGCACCGGCGCCTCCGCGCCCATGCGGTCGAGCGCGATGCCGCCGGGCGGAATGGGCGTCGCGTGGCTGTTCTGCACCCAGAGGATCACCCGCTCGTCCGCGCGCGGCGCCGGCAAGCCCGCGAAACGGGCGGAGGGCCAGGCATTGGCGTCATGCGTGCAGGAGAGGCTCTGCTCCGCCCCATCGCTGCCGAAGGTATCGAGCGCGTATTTCACCACGTCATGCCCGGCGACGCCGACGGCATGGATGAAGAGCTGGCCGGTGAAGGGCGCCAGGCCAAAACGCGCGCGGATCTCCCGGCTGTCGAAGGCGACACCGCCGGCGCCTTCGGGCGCTGCCTGCTCCCATTCGGCGAGGATGGCGCCCGCGCCGTCATAGAGGCGGAGGAAGTAGCGCACAGCGGCGGCGCCATAGCCCGCCCAGTAATTCGCCGTCACGAGACGCGTGGAGAGGCCGTGCTCCTCGCGGAAGAAGGCGAAATTCATGGCGAAGTTCAGCGGGTCGAGATAGCGCTTCGGATTGGTGATGCGCGCCGCCGGCAGCTTTGCCTCGTCCAGCGTCAGCACCGTCATCGTCTCGGGCAGCTGGGCGCGCAGCAGGGCCTGCAAGCGCGCGGCATCGAAGGCGGCGATCAGCACGCAGCGCGCGCCGCTCGCCGCGAGCGCCGTCAGCGGCTGCGCCACGAGGCCGGCCCGCTGCTGCCCCACCTGGCGCACGTCCTGCACGAAGAGGCTTTCCACCGGCAGGCCGGGATACATGGTGAGCAAGGGTCCGGCGACCTGCTCGGGGTCGAAGAGCGCCACCGGCCCCGCTTCCGCCAGCTGAGCCGCCAGCCGCTGCATGGCCTCGGCGGCCAGCGGATGGGCCAGCGCCTTGTAGATGACGTTGCCGCCCTTCACCGCATCGAAGGTCTGAATGTCGAGCATCGCGATCTGCCTTCCTGGGGCGTTTCCCGTTTTGACCGAAACGCCGTCACACACGTCATGCCCGGCCCCCGAGCCGGGCATCCATCCGGTGGGGCGCCTATCCGGGTAGATCCCCGGGTCAAGCCCGGGGATGACGGAGTTGAGGGCGCTTCGACCCATAGTGAACCAGTTCAGAAGCCGAGCCGGCGCCGCATTTCCTGCGCCGCTTCGGCCGTGTCGTCCAGGGGGGTCACCGGCCAGTGATCATAGCGCCCGGCGAAGGGGCGGATGCGCCCCGTGGCCGTCAGCGCCTCGGTGAAGAGGCCGATGCGCCGCGACCGGCCGGGCAGCGGCGCCACCATCACCGGGGCACCCGTCGCCGCCGCCTCCGACACCATGGAGACGGAATCGATGGTGACGATGATGAGATCGGCGAGCGCCAGCATGCCGAAATAGGGGTTTTCGCCCTCCCCGTCCCAGACATAGGCGCCACGGGGGCAGAGGACTGCGCGCAGCGCCGCGGTCGCGGCCGGATCGGTACGGCGCGAGGGGGTGAGCATCAGCCCCACCCCGTCCCGCTCCATCATGCCGGCGAGCGAGGCGCCGAGGCCGGCCGCGACCTTGGCATCCAGCGTGAAACGCCCGTTGGTGCCGCCGACCGAGACGGCGACGAGCGGGCGCGGCAGATGGGCGAAGACCGGCGCCCACCGCGCCGCGGCCTCGGCCAGGCGCGGCGCCGTCACCCGATGCAGCGCGGTGCGCGTGACGATGACGTTCGGGCCCGTCACCTCGTCATGCGTGTTGACGATGATGAGGTCGAATTTCGAGAAGGCCATGCGCGGGTTCTGGATGTGCACCACGCGCGTGCGCGGCCCCCGCAGCGCCGCCCCCACAGCGCCCGCCATGCCGCCGCAGCCGAGGATGACGCCGGGCACCTCCCCCGCGATCGCCTGCGGCTGCACGGCGCTGAGCGGCCACGGCCAGCGCGGCGCCGAGACGTAATTCCAGGGGAAGCGCGCCGTCAGCGTGCGGAGGTCGGGCGCGAGGCCCGCGGCTTCGGCCAGACCCAGCGCCTGGGACTGCAGGCCCGCATAGGGCTCGGTGAGAATCCAGCTGGACGGGGCGGCCCGGTCGGGCGGTGTGGCCATGGATGACATGCGGCGCCTTGTGAGGCGGGGCGCCGCTGACGTCAACGTGGGCGCGGCGCGCGCACACGCGCGGGATTGCCCGTTGCCTCCCCCGGCGGCGCGTATAGGATCGACGGTCATGCAAACTGTCACATGGGCCGAGGCTGAGACCGGCGCCGCTGCGGACGCCTCGGCGACCGTCGCCCTGCTCGCGCGCCTCGTCGCCTTCGATACGACGAGCGACCGCAGCAACCTCGCGCTGCTCCGCTTCGTCGCCGACTATCTCGACGCCGAGGGCGTGCCCTACCGGCTGAGCCACAACCCGGCCGGGGACAAGGCCAATCTGCATGCCGTGATCGGCACGCCCGGCCCCGGCGGCCTCGCCCTGTCCGGCCATGTCGACACCGTGCCGGTGACGGGCCAGACCTGGACCTCCGACCCCTTCACCCTGCGCGCCGAGGGCGGCCGGCTCTATGGCCGCGGCACCGCCGACATGAAGGGCTTCGTCGCCAGCATGCTGGCCGCGGTGCCCGACCTGAAGGCCGCAGGCCTCGCCCGGCCCGTGCATCTCTTCCTCTCCTATGACGAGGAGATCAGCTGTGACGGCGCGCGCCGTCTGATCGCGGATATCGGGGACAGTGGCTGGCGGCCCGACCTCTGCCTGGTGGGCGAGCCGAGCCTGCTCACCCCCATCACCGGCCATAAGGGCCGCCTCGCGCTCCGCGTGCAGGTGCGGGGCAAGCCCGGCCATTCCTCCACCCCCGATCGCGGTGTGAACGCGCTGACGGCGGCGGCCGAGGCCATCGGCTGGGTGGCGCGGGAGAATGTCCGCTTCGCCGCCGAAGGCCCCTTTGCCCCCGGCTATACGCCGCCGCACAGCACCTGCCAGGTCGGCCGCATGGGCGGCGGCAACGCCATCAACATCATCCCCGACGAGGCCTGGTTCGAGATGGAATGGCGCACCGTGCCGGGGGATGATTTCTTCGCCGAACTGGCGCGCTTCGAAGACCATGTGCGACAGACCATCGAGCCCGCCATGAAGGCGGTGGACCCCGCGGCCGGCTTCACCTTCGCCGTGCTGAACTGGATCCCCGGCCTCGCGCTGCCCGAGGACCATCCGCTTGCGGATGCCGTGCGCCAGGTGACGGGCCGCAACCAGACCGGCCGGGTGAGCTACGGTACCGAGGCCGGGCTCTATGAACAGGCCGGGATTCCCGCCATCGTCTGCGGCCCCGGCAGCATCGACCAGGCGCATCAGGGCGACGAATGGATCGCTGCCCGCGAGCTTGACGCCTGTGACCGCTTCATCCGCCGCATGGCGGCGCAGGTCTGCCGGTGAACGCCGTGCTGCCGCCCCCCTCCGGCACCACCGCCCTGCCCGCCTTCGAGGTGCGGGTGGCAGCCCCCGATCTCGCGCCCTTTCGCGCCGGCAATACCGGCGTCGAAGGCTTCACAACGCGGGACAGCGGGCGCCCCGGCCCGCATCTGGTGCTGCTCGCCCTCATCCACGGCAACGAACTCGCGGGCGCCATCGCGCTGGAACGGCTGCTCGCCGCCGGCCTTACCCCGCTCACCGGGCGGCTGACCTTCGGCTTCGCCAATCTCGCGGCCTTCGCCCGCTTCGACCCGGCGGACCCCGTGGCCTCCCGCTATGTCGAGGAGGATCTGAACCGGGTGTGGGACCCGGCGACGCTCGGCGGCACGCGCCGCTCGGTGGAGCTGGACCGGGCGCGCGCAATGTGGCCGCTGCTCGCCACCGCGGACGTGCTGTTCGACCTCCATTCCATGCTCTGGCCCTCGGACCCGCTGATCCTCTGCGGCCCGTCCGAGCGCGGCCGGGCGCTTGCGCTCGACATCGGCACGCCCGGCCTCGTGATTGCGGATGCGGGCCACGGCAACGGGCGGCGGTTGATCGACCATCCGCTCTTCACCGCGCCCGAGGGCCGCGCCGTCGCGACCCTGGTGGAGGCCGGCCAGCATTGGGAGGCCGAGACGGTGCAGGTGACGATGGGGGCCATCGGCGGGCTTCTGCGCGCCCTCGGCATGGTGGCGCGGGACGAGCCGCTGCTGCCCCCGCCGCCGCCCGCGCGCCGCCCGGTCTATGCCGAGGTGACGAGCGTGGTGACGGCCAAGACCGGCGGCTTCACCTTCATGCAGCCCTACCGGGGTGGACAGATCATCCCGAAACGCGACACGCTGCTCGCGATCGACGGTGCCGCCGACATCCGCACGCCCTACGACAATTGCCTGCTGGTGATGCCGAGCCTCCGCCCGAGCCGCGGGCATACGGCGGTAAGGCTGGCACGCGTGGGGTGATGGGGGTGACCGATCACAGCGAAAAGCCCGAACCGAGCCCACCCTGTCCGGTCTCCCCCGCCCTGGTGGGAAAGGCAGGCGAAGTGCTAGTGGCGGGAGAGTTGCTGCGGCGGGGGATCGAAGTCGCCTATCCCGCAAGCGACCGCGGGATCGACTTGCTGGCCTACAGATTGACGGGGCCGGATGCGATGGCCCGCAGTTTCGTGCCGATCCAGGTAAAGACCCGAGCGGCCTCAGGCTTCTACTTTCACCGCTCCTGGTTCGAAAAAGTGCCTGGCCTCGTCCTGGTTCATGTCTGGCACGTCACCACCACTCCGGCGCAGTACGTTTTCGGCTCGCTCGCTGATGTTGAAGAAGCCCTTGGCGACTACGCCAAGTCTCCATCCTGGACCCAAGGCGGCGTCTACAACGTGACGAAAGCGAGCGACGATCACTACAAACGGATGGAACCGTTTCGGAATCGGTGGCACGTCGTGAGTGAGCGGCTCGTTTGAATCTGCCGCAAGCCGACCACCGCGCAGCGAGGTAGACTATCGCGGGCGACTACTTAAATCGACCGAAGACGCCGTTGCGACAGAAGAATCTTACAGCAAGATAAAAATCGACCAGACCACCTCATTATGTTGTTGCAAAACAACAAGAAGCTTAACAAAATGGAGTAAATTTTCTTCCAATCATTTGGATGTGAGCAAAACCTTGGCTGAACTTGCTTCCCAACCGACTTCGGTCCAATCCGTATATGGCTGGTATGCCGCGGACCGTCTGTTTGTTAACAGACGTTACCAGAGGAAACTAGTTTGGACGCTTGAGGAGAAGCAGAAACTGGTAGAATCTATTCTCAGGCGATACCCCATTCCTGCAATTCTTCTTTCTGAGAAAGATGACGGTTCTGGGAAGCTTGAAATCATCGATGGATTACAGAGACTAAATGCGATCATTTCCTTTATAGAAGCAGCATTTTCTCTCGCAAATGGTCGATTTTTTGATGTCTCCGCCTTTCCGACAGCTAAGGCTCGTCTTGACAGCGGGGAATTTCAGCCGTTGGGAAAAAGTCCCATTATTTCAACAGCCGAGGTGACTACATTTTTAGACTACTCGCTTGCGTTCTCAGTCATGAGAAAGGCAACAGACCGAGAAGTTGACGATGTTTTCGACCGTATCAACTCATATGGACATCGTCTAAGCGAGCAAGAACGTCGTCAATCTGGTATTCAAAACGAGTTCTCAGAGCTGGTAAGACGAGTAGCATCTAAGCTGAGAGGCGATGGTTCTCCACAGATAATGCCATTGCGTATGATGCCAGAGGTGTCAATTGACCTGCCTATGACGAAGCATGGCTACGACGTGCGGGCAGAAGATGTGTTTTGGTGCAAACAGGGCATCCTGCGGGCAACCGATCTACGCGATAGCATGGACGAACAGTGCATTGCCGACATTCTAGCTTCGATTGTTTCTGGCGCAGTCTTAGGGCCGGGACCCATAAAAAGGATTCACAGAGCCGAGCTGGCGTGATTCAAGGTTTCCGGAAGGAGACCTCATTTGGACGACGGATATTTTT